>NZ_JACSOE010000067.1:0-21840 GCF_014349115.1 Alteromonas sp. BZK5
CCGCTTTATATAAAGCGGCTTTGTAGTCTAACACTTGTAAGTTTGTATGGGTATCAGCTTCCGGTACCTAAACGCTCGCCTTGGTAACTGCCGTCAAGAACCGCTTTCCACCAGCCCTCATTTGCTAAATACCACTCAACAGTTTTGCGAATACCGCTTTCGAAGGTTTCTTGTGGCTTCCATCCAAGCTCACGCTCAATCTTGCTAGCATCAATGGCGTAGCGCATATCGTGCCCAGGGCGGTCTTGTACGTAGGTAATTTGATCAGCGTATTTGCTATCTTTTGGCTTAACTTCATCCAGAATTGAACAGATAGTTTGCACTACTTCAATGTTCTGCTTTTCGTTGTGACCACCAATATTATAGGTTTCACCAATTTCACCGTTTAGTGCAACCACAACTAATGCACGTGCATGGTCTTCAACATACAACCAGTCACGAATTTGATTACCTTTGCCATATACAGGCAGCGGCTTTCCAGCTAGCGCATTTAGAATGACCAACGGAATAAGCTTTTCAGGGAAATGATACGGGCCGTAATTATTTGAACAGTTAGTTACAAGCGTTGGTAGCTTGTATGTGCGAAGCCATGAACGCACTAGCTGATCTGAACTTGCCTTACTTGCTGAGTATGGCGAGCTTGGCGCATATGGGGTTGTTTCCGTAAAGAGCGGAAGTTCTGTTCCTGGTTCAACTTCATCTGGGTGCGGAAGGTCACCGTATACTTCATCGGTAGAAATATGGTGGAATTTAAACCCGGCTTTTTTATCGCCCTCAAGAGCAGACCAATATGCTCTTGCTTGCTCAAGCAAGGTATAGGTGCCAACTACGTTAGTTTGAATAAACTCGCCTGGGCCATCGATAGAGCGATCTACATGAGATTCTGCCGCTAAGTGCATAATGATATCTGGCTGGTGCATGTTGAACACGCGCTTTACTTCATCAGCATCACAGATATCAACTTGCTCAAAACTGTAGCGGTCGCTGTTTGAAACAGGCGTTAATGACTCTAAATTGCCCGCATAGGTCAGCTTATCTAAATTAACCACTGTGTGGTCAGTGTCTTTTATAAGATGGCGAACTACTGCTGAGCCAATAAAGCCCGCGCCACCTGTAACTAAAATTGTTTTACTCATTTTCTATTTACCAAAAATATAATTCTGTTTTTACCATTTAGGCTTTCAATTCATCTAGCATGCTGGCCAATTGCTTACGCCAGTGAGTAGGCTTGCAGGTAGCAAACGCTTCGCGTGCGGTCTGCTTGTCTAATACACTGTAATGTGGGCGTTTTGCAGGCGTTGGATACTGGCTTGATGGAATCGGTAATACTGGAATTGATTTATCTAGCAGCCCTTTTTCAATTCCTAGCTCTTGTATAGCTAAAGCAAAGTCGTACCAGCTTGCTACGCCTTCGTCGGTCCAGTGGTAAACACCAGCGGTTTTATTCTCAGAAGCCAAAATACAAGCTTCAGCCAACCCTTTAGCCCAGGTGGGCGTCCCAATTTGGTCATCTATTACAGCTAGCTGAGATCTATCTGCCATCAAGCGCAGCATGGTTTTCACAAAGTTATTGCCATGCGACGAGTAAACCCAAGCAGTACGAATTAGGCAGCTGGCATCTGGCACTATTTCAAGCAGTGCTTTTTCGCCTTCTGCTTTCGACTTGCCGTAAGCACCTTGTGGCTCGATAGGGTCGTCAGTTAAATAAGGCGAACCTTTGTGGCCGTTAAATACATAGTCGGTAGACACATGCACCATGAAAGCGCCGGTAGCTTTACAGAAGTTTGCTAAGTTCTTCACAGCAAGCGTATTAATAGCATTACACGCTTCGGTATCTTCTTCTGCTTTATCAACAGCCGTATAGGCAGATGCGTTTATTAAAACATCTGCTGATAAAGGCGATAGTTTTTCTTCAATACTAGAAGCGTTCGTAATATCGATATCATCGCGCCCTATAAACGTAACATGATGCTCGCTATTTTCTAGCTCGCGAGATAGCTCAAACGCTAGCTGCCCAGACTTACCTATAACTACAATATTCATTAATCGCTAGTACTCAACAAAAACCCGGTAACCATTAAAACGTAGGTGCGTCAACAAATGCCAACCCAGCTTCGTCTTTCCCCGAAAGTGAAGGTTTCTCTCCATTCACCAGAGGCCAGTCGATATTTAACGTTGGGTCGTCGTACTTCACCGAAACCTCAGACTCTGGGTGGTAATAGTCTGTGCATTTATAAACAAACTCCGCTGATTCACTGGTGACATAAAAGCCATGAGCAAAGCCGGATGGCACCCAAAGCTGACGCTTGTTTTCGGCAGATAGGACTACCCCAACCCATTTACCGTACGTAGGTGAGTCTTTACGCATATCTACAGCTACGTCGTACACTTCACCACTAACTACACGCACTAATTTACCTTGTGTTTGCTCCATTTGATAATGAAGGCCGCGAAGAATACCTTGGCTAGATTTAGAGTGGTTATCTTGAACAAAATCCACATTCGCACATTCTTTCTTAAACCAGTCGGTGCGAAAGGTTTCTAGAAAAAAACCGCGCTCGTCGCCAAATACTTTTGGTTCTATAATTTTAACGTCTGGGATGTTTGTTTTAATTACTTGCATTTACTTTCCGTACGAATTTGCATATGAACATGAAAAAGGTGGCATGGCCACCTTTTGTAAACTGGAGTGAGGTTAAACTTTTACCTTGTCTTTAAGCACTTTCAGCAGGTAATCACCATAGCCGCTTTTCTTAAGTGGTGCCGCCAGCTTTTCTAACTGCTCGGCGTCGATATAACCCATTCTATAAGCAACTTCTTCAGGGCAGCACACTTTTAAGCCCTGACGTTTTTCTATAGCCGCAACAAAGTTTGCAGCATCTAGTAACGAATCAAGCGTACCTGTATCTAACCACGCTGAACCGCGGCCCATCAATTCAACTTTCAGGCTACCATCTTTAAGATACAGGTTGTTAAGGTCGGTAATTTCTAGTTCGCCACGATGTGAAGGCTTCACTTCTTTAGCGAAATCGACCACGCGGTTATCGTAGTAATAAAGGCCTGTTACCGCATAGTTTGATTTAGGAACAGTGGGCTTTTCCTCGATGGAAAGTGCATTCCAGCCATCATCAAAATCGACCACGCCATAGCGTTCAGGGTCGTTAACGTGATATCCAAATACTGTAGCGCCGTGCTCTTGGCTATACGCACTTTGAAGAGAACGCTTTAGATCATGTCCATAATAGATGTTATCACCGAGAATAAGTGTGCAGCTGTCGTTACCGATAAAGCTTTCGCCTATTAGAAATGCTTGTGCTAAACCATCTGGCGATGGCTGAACTGCATATTGAACGTTTATTCCCAGCTCACTGCCGTCGCCAATTAACTCAATGAAACGGCGCTGCTCTTCGGGTGTAGTGATGATTAAAATATCCCTGATGCCCGACATCATAAGAGTAGCTAGGGGATAAAATATCATCGGTTTATCGTAAACCGGCATAAGCTGTTTACTTACTACCTTTGTAAGCGGATGTAAACGCGTGCCAGAACCACCCGCCAAAATTATACCCTTCCGGTTCATAGTTTTTCCTTGTTAATTTGTTCGTATTATCTCTGCCAAACTATTTGCTAGTTCAATAGATACATCCTTATCTGTTGCCTCTATCATTACACGAATCAACGGCTCTGTTCCAGATTTTCGAAGAACAAGTCGACCACTTGAACCTAAGCCCCCTTCGACTCGCGCTACCTCTTCCTTTACAGCATCTAAATCAAGTACTGAATCCAGATTGCTATGACGAACGTTCACCATACACTGAGGCAGCTTAGTCATCCCTTCTTTTAAGTCTTTTAGAGAATATTCACTTTTTACAACCACTGCCAATATTTGAAGAGCAGCAACAATAGCATCACCAGTGAATGCATAGTCTAAATTGAGTATATGACCAGACGTTTCACCACCTATACGCCAGCCAGTCTCTTTTAATTTTTCGACCACATATCTATCGCCGACTTTGGTTCGCTCAAAAGGGATATCAAGCTCTTTAAGCGCAAGCTCAAGGCCAAGGTTACTCATTAAAGTGCCAACTACACCGCCTTTGTAGCCCGATTGCTTCGCTTCACGCGCCATCAAAAACAGAATCTCGTCACCATCAACGACATCACCATCTGAATCAACAAACATGATTCTGTCTGCATCTCCGTCAACGGCTATTCCTAAATCAGCTTTATTCGTTGTTACCGCTTTGCTTAGTGCATTCAGTGACGTAGCACCACACTCATCGTTGATGTTTACCCCGTTCGGCGTGTTTGCGATATTAATGACTTTTGCTCCCAACTCTTCAAACACACTGGGGGCGACTTTATACGCAGCACCATTCGCACTATCAACAACGACTGTCAGTCCTTCTAGACTGAGATCGCTTGGAAAGGTCCCTTTGCAGAATTCGATATAGCGACCCGCGGCATCTTCAATTCTTCGCGCTTTACCCAAACGCTCCGAATCTACGCATTCGATACCATTTTCCAGCGCATACTGTAATTTTTCTTCAATTGCCTGTTGTTGTTCACTACCTAACTTCGCGCCACTTCGGCCAAAAAATTTAATACCGTTATCGTAATAGGGGTTATGAGATGCGCTGATAACCACACCAGCATCAGCTCTAAAGGTAGAGGCTAAATAAGCTACCGCTGGTGTGGGTATGGGCCCGGCTAGTGCTATATTAACGCCCGCTGCCGACAAACCAGCCTCTAATGCAGATTCAAGCATGTACCCGCTAGCGCGCGTATCTTTTCCAACGAGCACTTCTTTTGTACCGTCTGCCGCCAAAACTACGCCCGCAGCCCAGCCTAGCTTCATTACAAAATCAGGTGTCATTGGGAATTCGCCAACTTTCCCGCGAATTCCATCGGTGCCAAAATATTTTTGAGACATTTTTACTTCCTAAAAAACGAAAGGCCACAACTCAAAAAGTCATGGCCTAATATCAAGATGTTAGCGTTATTCTACAGTAACTGACTTGGCGATTAACGACCAACAGCTGATAGCCATGCAGGGCAGCGCTAATCTTTTGTTAAACCGAGATTTTCTTAAAGTAATCAATGTAACTAGCAATTCCGCTAGGTATTACCTCAGCTGTAAATGGCGCATCTAACCTTCCTTGTTCTTTTTTCTTCTCGATATAGTTAACGACTGTGTCTTTAAACTTTGGAGCCTTTACGACAAACCGTGCATTAGTTTGAACACATATGCAATTTGGTTTTACTACATCAATAATCTTATGGTCAACGTTACCAGCCGTATGTATGAAAACGACGGAAGTATATAGGCGGCAAAGGTAATGAAACATTGTATATGAAGAGGATGAACCGAATACTAGCAGGGTCTCGTCAAGAATAGCATGTTGGTGATACATAACGATGACACGACCAAAATTGGCTACATTATTGTCGTAGACGACACAATACCTGTAATTGAAGTTTGTAAGACTGGCCTCATCGTGTTGTTGGGGCGGATAAACCTTTGAGCCTAAATCACCCCAATTCTTTCTGTTTTGATAAACATCATGAGAAAAGACATCTAGCTCAGAAATACTTCGGGTAGACAATTTACTTGCGACGAGTTGAGCAGCGAGTCTTGCACCATGAAGGGTCCAGTGCGTATCGCACACCCTAAATGATCGTTGCTCTAAATTTCGAAGTTCCTCTATAGGTAAAATAAAATTGAGAGACTCTGGTATCAACTCTTTAAGCTTTTGAATTGGAGCTTTCTTTGAAAAACTAAAAGGATAATACTCTTCGTATACCATTTCTTTAGAAGGCGCGACAAGTAAACAGAGTGGTATACCAGATGAACAGGAAAAGTCATTTAGCGAGGCCAAGTATTCTTTCCATTCAGCTTGCGCTGTGCGGGATAGTTTTAGTTTCCCAGTATATTGCTCAATACTCTTGTTGGTGTCGTTGTCTAGAAAAAGCCAGCCATTTTTTCCCTCTAAGATCTGAAATTTACCTTCAATACGCCCATTCATTAACTCTACGAATTTGCCATCTTGAATCAGGCCCAACGTGAACACTGAATGTTTGAGCTTAACTCGCTCAGAAAATCCACAATGAAGTAAAGGGTGATTTTCTGGCTCTTCCTTTAATACCCTTTTTACAACATCAGGGCGAGACCGATTAATTGGTATTTGCAGTACTTCGTTACCATTAAGAATAACTAACGAAGCTGATAAGCTTTCTTCCTTCAACACCCAACCTTGAAATAACAGTCCGTCTCCGGAGAGCTCGGCATTGTCGACACTTTTTTCATTACTAGGATAGTCCAAGTGCCAACGAGGGCCGCTAACGTTAGAACTATCCGCTCGTTGAGTAATTATTGAATAACCTGCCACTAAAGTTCCTTTCTTACGACTTTATAAAAAGTCGCCTACGATTTCATATTCATGATGTAAATGTGTTTCAAGCTGCTTAATACTACTTGGTAGCTGATATGCTTGGCTAGTTCGCCTGTTTACCTGCAATGTTTTTAACTGTAACTTGGTCAAATCTGACAATTGCTTTAAACCTTCTTCATATTTATGCTTTGAACCAACAAAGCCAAACTTATCAATCGGCACAGAGTTAAAAAACCGACTATAGGTATTTGTAAACGCCTTAATAGTATTGTTAAGAACCAATTCCCTAACTATGGTTTCTTGTAACTTTAAACTAGATTCTGGCAACTTTGTTTTCAATAAAATATAGTGAGGATGCTTATCTTTAAGCGCTAGAAGGTGCCCAACTAGAGACCATAAGCGCTCGAGCGGATCGCGAACCCAAACAGCCCTGATAGCATTTGGAAACATTTCGGGATGGTTAACATGCGGTTTAAAATGGCCATGAAGTACCTTAGCTTTAGACGGTAACCATATCTCATCACCTTTCGACATAGCACTTGCACCAGTATTTGCATAAATACCGTAAACATTACTACTACCGAGGGCCTCTTCGAATGCCAATCGAAGGGAACTTCCTGCAGTTTTTGGAATGTGGTGCGAGAGAACAGAAACGTTAAGTTGAGGCTGACATTTGGAATTTTTAGCCGGCGATAGCAATTTTTCCACACTCCACAACGGATGGGTTCTATAAAACATAAATAACTAATCTTCTACTACTACGTCCACTACGCGTGATTCACTTGTAAATAAGCAGCTAAATGGAAAGTCAGCGCATTTAACACGTTTTTTAAAAGGTTAAATTGACAGCCAATAGCCTTATATCTTACCAGATTTCTTTGAAATCTTAACTATCTGGCTTACCAGCTTTTTATCAAAGGTGTCTCGAGAGAAAAGTTCGCAAGCCCTTTTAGCAGCAAAGTTGCCCATTGACGCTACTAATTTAGGATTACGATTCAAGTCGAGTATTGCATCTACGATCTTCTCAGTGCTTTTATAGTCCACTAGAATACCTGACTGCTTATCGACAAGCTCGTTCACCGCACCCCAGTCGTAACCTACTACGACACGCCCTAAAGACATAGCTTCTGCCACGGTTCTACCAAAGGACTCCTTAAAATGAGAAAGAGCTAATACAATGTGGTGTTCAATCATCGCCCCTTTCGGTTTTTCCACATAGCCTGCTATAGCAATATTTGCGTCACCAAATCGCTTCGCTGCCATGGTAACGTCATTAGTAATTGGCCCGTAAATCGTAAACTGGATATTACTAGCTTCCTTACATAAGCTTGCTACCTCAAAAAAGTCTTCAACACCTTTTTTCTTAACATTACTACTTAGCATGCATATTTTTAAAGAGCCCGAAGGCATAGAATTTCGAGAAGGGGAGGTATCAACACAATTGTATATAACAGTAGTTCGCTCTGGTTCATTTATCCAACGAGCGGTTTCTTCAGAGTTGGCAATAAAATAGTCGCTACTAGCGATGACTCTTGCATGAGTTTGTCGCGGTGACTCTCGAAGTAAATCAGCTAAATCATTATCAAACTCAACGAGTTCTCGCACATGCATAACCGTTGGGATATTAGCCTTCTTGGCCGCACTAAAAGGCTCTATTAATGTAATTGTGTTTACATAAATACAATTATATCCAAAGCGCAGGAAATCCGATTCCAGATATTCCACTATGGGTTCTACCGGCCCTTCCCTGCCATTCGCCCACGGTAAAGGCAAAAAGACTATCTTGCTAACGAATTGTTTTAGCTCCTCGACATAAGCAATATTAGAACAGGTAGGTAAAAATAATGTTATCGTTATATTCGCCCTATGCATTGCTCTAGCCATATCAACTAGACTTCTTTCTGCACCGAAAACTGTTTCAGAGACAGCATGCCCAAAAAGAGCTACATGATTTGCCCCTTCACACCGCGCAAGGCCTGCTACTGATACAGGTGCAGAAAAGTCCCAACTGTCGTTATGTAGCGCATGCCATGTGGGTGAAACAGTATTTGGTAATTCAAATTTGTAAGCATAAGCCTGAGGGTTAAATAATGAAGATGGGTAACGCCCTTCTTTTTCCCCTTTACCCCAGAAATGATCGTGGATACCTAGCCCCATTGAACTCACATCGTCGTAAAATTGCGCGTACCAATTTTCGTCGAGTGCTTTTCTCCATTTGTGAAAACTCGCTGCGTTTTCTTTTACCAATGAAGGCTTAGAAGAAGCCAACAACATACTTGGAGGAACAGGAAAAGGACGCGGCTCATTTCTTAAAAGCTTCAAACTAGGGCTATTCTTGTGCCATGCTCGAGCGCAATCCATGTACTGCTTTCGCACGCCACCGTATTGAGTGACCAAATGAGTCTCTGCATTCTGCGTAAGTGATGATGAATGTGTTCTTCCAAAAGAGAGAGGAACGTCAGGCATTACTTCTTTTATCGCGGCTTGATCGAACTTAGCAAGACACCTTTCATAAAACTCAGTATCAGCATTTACTTTAACCTCGTCCCAGCCTCCTATCGTGGCAACAACATCTTTTCGAACAAGTAAAGAAGATACATTTCTGTGCACCCAAGAGTTACCTCCCCTTAACCTTGAAAATTTAAGGTCCTCCGTGCATCTAACCCAATGAGAAACAGTCCCTTTCAATGAACGATTGAAAAGCAAAGGTATAACTTGTTTTTCGATTTTCTGAGGATGAGCCCAATCATCGGCGTCCATGACGGTAAGAAAGGCACCGTTCGCCAAAGACATTCCTAAGTTTCTTGTAGCGTATGCGCCTTTATTTCTGTTGTTTTTGATAACCCGTACACGTTCAATCCCGCCAAACAAACGCTTCAACTCGGTATAGCTGTTATCAGTGGAAGCATCATCCACCGCTATTATCTCAATGTTTTTCCATGACTGATTGAGTAGGGAGTTGATACTAGTGGAAATGACCTTCTCTGCATTAAAGACCGGGACTATAATTGAGACTTTCGATTTACTCACAAGTGCTTTAAGCCATGTAAAAGCAGAAACAGATGTTCGTGCTGTTGAAAGAACATCTAACGTTGCCTCTGCTTTATTCGTAGTTAGCGCCTTTAACCCGGTATTCTTATAAAGCTTATTAATCTCAACAATCTTCCGCGACTCCGACAGCATACTGGCGGCGAGCCACTTTGAAGAGTTCGACCAGTGAGGGTTTTCCACAACTTGCTGTGCTTCATCCTGTAAACCTGCCCCGAATAAAGAGGAAAACCTTAGTAGCGACAGTTCATCTCTACTAAAAAGCTTTTCTGAAAGGCTGCTGTTGATAACAAGTTTATCTGACTCTTCTTTTGCTAAAATATACTGCTCTTTAAAGAGGTAGTAATCGACAAGCACTTTAGCGGCGTATATTCCGTTGATATCTAAACATTTTGCAGCGTTGTGTAAAGAATCGAGAATAACGTCACTGTTTTCTATATTTGCCCATAACGCCTTTTCAAGAGGTAGCGAAGGAATATTACACGGTAAACGCCCTTCTTGCCTTCCGTGTTTGTCGAAGTGTAGTTTCGGGTCAATCCCCGCTGCTGCGACATCGGGGTATTGTTTAAGATACCACTCGGGATCAAAATACTCTTTTTTTGTCATTATTAAGACTTCTTACCTTTTAGGCACGCTAGCAATGAATCTAAATTATCTAAAGTTTCTACTTCTACCGATTCACTAGCAGCAACAAAGCTCAACGCCATTTCAACATCCGGCTTTTGTCCCCTGTGAGCATAAATGATTACATTACTAGAATTAAGTGTCGCCAGCTCCTCTTGCATTTCAAGGAGGAGCGCTGGATCTAGAAAGCACACACAATCAACCGATAAAGTCATGCCGAACACACATGCTTCTGCGTTATCACTGGACAACAGTTCAAAAAAAGCGCTAGATAATTGTCTTTGAATTTCTCGCGGTCGTGGTAGGTGATATAAGAAAACTTTTTTGCCGCTGCTTATAGTAGAAGTTATAGCTTCATATAGTTCAATCGCTACCCTGCTTTCACTAAAATCACCAACAAAAACTGTATCGCCTGTCATTTCATAAAGGTTCTTAGAAATCATTGTAGGGGGAGCAGGAAACTTACGACCACCATCGATACCCACGAACAAGTTAGACGGCTCTTTTAAGTGCCACCACTGACAGGCTTGCCGATAGATATGGCGCATACCTTGGTACATCGTTTTTATATGAGTTGCTTTATTCCTAGTTAGCGAGTTTTCATCGTCTAAAGCAAATGCTAGAGGAACGTCTTTATGAATTTTCTTTACGGAATGAAAGCCAAAGTGTGACTCTACCCTCCAAATATATTCTGTATCACCGCCCACTAAAACTGAATCCCAATAGCCCAACTCATCAAAAACTACGCGTCGAAACAAAAAAGAGGAGTGGGACCAATGAATCAATCTAGGGTTAAGCCGCCAGTTATGCTCAAAATTAAGCGTAGGCGTAGCTCTTACCCACTGAGTACAAACTCCCATGACAGCTTCGTTTTGATAAAGAAATTCCATTTGCAGCTGTATCTTCTGGGGGTGTGACCAATCATCGGCATCATGTGTGGTAATAAAACTGCCTTTTGCAACTGAAAGGCCTGTATTTCGGGCTCGATAAGCGCCGCCATTTTTAGGTTGTTTAATTAGTTTTATCTGAGGATATTTTGTCGAGAGCGACTCTATTACTGATACTGTATTATCTTCACTACAGTCATCCACAACGATAATTTCTAGTTTTTTCCATGATTGCGCTATTAGTGATTCTAGCGCAGTTTTTATTGTTCTCTCCGCATTGAAGCAAGGAACAATTACGCTTACGAGTTCAGTACTTATACATTCATTTTCTGCACTATCTGCTGCCAGATTTTCTAATGAAAGTTCCTCATCGTGAATTTTTAAAGCCAGCTCGCTCAAACCATGCCTACGGTAAATTTGATTAAGAATTGAAAACTTTTCTTCGGCAGAACCAGCGCAGTTGGATAACGCCAAGAGTATATCTTCGTCGAAGTTACTATCTTTATAGTAATTTCTTATAAAAGCTTCAGACTCTGCTAGCTCGCCATTCTTTTGCAGACAAAAAGCATGCATGAGAACGCCACTTTTTCCATAAACGTGCGGCGCTATTTCCGCTATTGCCAGTTGTGAAAGGCTGAGCGCCGTCTTATATTCACCTAAGTAATAAAACCATCTGGCAGAATGCCAAATTGCGAAGAACCTTACCTTTTGATCCACTGAATGGGTTAAGTATACTTCTTTCAACTTAGTTAAAGATGATGCAGGCAGTCCACGCCACAACAACTGCGGTATATGTTCTTTATCTGCGCCAAGCCCATTTATTTCTTGTGAATGAAATTGAATTCTGTTGGTTGCTCGCTCTTCGTTTCGACCATGCTGGATATAGTGCACAAAGGGATTTACCCCACTATTTGCCACATCTTCATAGTTGTTTCTATACCAGTCAGTGTCAAACCATTTATTTGGGCAGTAACCGGCTACAGCCCCCTCGATTAAATAGTGGCGTATAATATTAGCTTTAGGTTTTAAGTTATAGCGGCGCCGATAATAGTCACCGTCAAACAAGTCACTTCGTCTAATTAGCTGCTCCATGCGGAGCAGCCTTAAAAAAGAGGTAAGTTCGCTTTTTGTTCTTGAAAGGAAATTTTTCATTCTGTGACGAGGCCGAAATGCGAATATTAGATGGCTCAAGGTTACTTGGGGGCCCCAAATAACCTCGAAATAAATAACAAAGTTAAATACTAATATTGGAGACTGCCAGAATTTCTTCGTATGATTTAATATCGCCCCCTTTTTCATGAGCAAATTGCAATGCCGACTTATCAAATATGTCTTTGGGAGTGTAAATCAAAAAACGCTCAGCCATTAGTGAAAGGACAACATTAGGCTTCAAAATGTCTATAGCATCGTGCTCAAGCAAAGGGCTATGGATGATGAAGAGTTTACTAAAAGACTCAGCTAAGAATCGCTGAATTTTCCACCCATACGAATCTGTAAACAAGACACAGGTTGGTAATGAGCTATTAGAATTAACCCAAACGGACATGTGGCCTCGGTTTGTAACACCATTGTTCCAAATTTTCTTTGCATTACCCTGCTTTACTACACATTCTGTGTAGTCGGCTACACGGTGTGGACTAAATTTCTCACCTAAGTCACCTGAGCCCCTCTTGGTGATAAGCTCAACATCATCGTCTTTGAGAATAGGTATATTGACCCTCAAGTCTTGCATGATTCGCTTGTAACATACATATGCACCATATGCTGTGTAATGCGAGTCAACTGGGTGATAGGATTCCCCTCTCTTCGCGGCATCTATCAGCTCTACGAGTGGATAACTAATGTACGAACGGTCATACAATACTGAAGTAATTTGGTCTATCGGTCGTTCGGCGGTGATGTCGTCTAACTGTGGTAATTCATCCTTATGCACTGCATGCGCATCAGGAACTATCATCAACCTATAAGAAATTCCCTTCGCCGTACAAAAGGCATGCCTTGTTTCAATAACTCTTCGCCAAGCTTTTACCTGAGAATCATTTAAGAGCTTCTCACCTCGGTGCTGCTTTATAACTTCGTTCGAGTCATTCGCTATGAAAAGACGTTTGTTTCTGCCTTCTACTACCTTGCCGTCTCCAGCTGCATTGACTAAAGCAGGAGGCATGCTAGATGGGGCGTTTATTTGCTTTTCTATAAATATTTTCGCGCCATCTACACTTTCAAATAATCCCCGTTCAACCCAAAGCGAAGCAATAAAGTCAATTTCATTTACTTTCAATTGGCTAAAACGCTTACTATGAACAGAAAACATCCAGACGTTATCGCGTTTTGTACTTTCTAGAACTCTTTTAATATCGGCTTCAGATTCTGGCCATCTAGTAAACAATGTGGCGTACGGCTTAGCTTCTAAACTATAGAAATACTCTATTCCACCGCGATATGATACGTATGCAAAGTAGAGTAAGAATTCAGTGATTTTATCGTTCTTAGAAATAAGCCCATAAACGCCCTCTCCCTCACGCTTTTTCACTTCTTGGAGTAAGTCTTTTACCAGAGGAGTTATCATGAGATATGGAGTAACTGTTGGTAATACTGCTTTATCTGGGTCGACATCCACATCAAAGTAGCTGCAAGATTCTTTTAAACAAGTCTTTAAGTAGCCCCCATGAATCTGGAGGTGGGAAATAGGCTTTCCGCTTTCATTGAACAAATCCTCTCGCCTTAGCTTTCTAATAAAATGATTTTTAGCATCTAAGATTAGATAGTGCGCTTTGTCAGTAAGCGTTGCGACGGAGAGTTTTAACGCTTGTTGAGCGATGTATGGGTCAGCTCCATCTTTGTGATTTATACCCAACGATACAGCATCTACGAGACAAATCTCTTTTTTAAAACTTTCGAAGAGTGGCAATACTGTTTTTTCAAACGCTTCCCGGCACTGTGACGGGTTTACCGCATTATTGATAAAGTATATTTTATCAATCAAGCTGGATTCACAATGTAGTTCAATAGATTTTACAAGCAATGTAAGTATATCTATTTCTTTTTCGTAAAAAACAACTGCTAAATCAATTTTTTCCATTTACTTTTACCGTATTCCTATAACGAACTAGAAGCTTTTACGAAGGAAGCTTATATTTTTAGCTAAATTTTTCCAATCGAATGTGTCTAGCGCTTTATCAAATTGTTCATCGACGAAAAGACTTTTTTCTCCTTCAGCTACCATCTCCATTTGCTCTTGCATATCATCAAAAGAATCAAACAAAAGACCGATCTCAGGGGTAATCACCTCTGGAAGAATTCCTATAGAGGGGGCGAGAACTGGGCAACGCATCGTTACACTTAGCATTGCTGCGCCGGAGGTTAAAACTTGCTCATAAGGCAAAACGCATAAATCAGCACTAGAAAAGTAATCTATAACTTCATCATTTTGAACAAACCCAGGCCTAAACAGAATATTCGTATCCATAGTTTGCTTGGTCAGTTCAGGCATAAGCTCTTGGTCTAGTACTCGCCCCGCTATTATAAGGTAAACATCGTCACGCTTTTTACGAAGATTATGAAAGCGCGACAGAAGGTTAAATATTCCCTTATAACCCTTTATATTTCCGAAAAACAGGAAAACAGTAGACTTAGCTGGGATACCGAACTTCTCTTTTGCTTGAGTTTTGTCAATCTTCTCGCCATAAAAATCGCCATAGGTACCGTGAGGAACGATTTCTATACTACTTTCAGGCACTTCAAACTCTTTTATTAAACGCTGCTTTGCTAATTCACCGTGTGCTAAAGAGTGGTCTACAAAAGATAGAATCTGTTCTCTGTAGCGCTTTTCATCTTCAGCGTTTTCAGAATCGTGCGAGCAAATATTGTGTGCAGTATATATAATTTCAAAACCGTTTTGCTTAGCGTAGCTTAGTGCTTCTATCGTATTTTCCAAAACAGATGGATCTTCAAAGTCAAAAAAGTTATGTAACCAGTGAAGGTGAATATACTTAAATTTGCCTTTTTTTCTATCAATGAGCTCTTTGCGAAGTCCTTTTTGATCATAGCCTTCAATTGCTAAGTCAAAATGCTCGTTCAATGCTTGATAAAATAATTTTTGATATGGATTATTAGTTAACCAACAGGGGAAAAATAGTATACCCGCATTTTTTCCTTCTAGCTGATAGCGTGGTGTAATTAGTTGATTTATAGTTTTCTTTTTTGTGGCTTCTTCTTTCTCTTTAAGATATTCTTGCACATCTTCCGCGTTATGATCTCGAACTTTCAAAAACTCTTTGTATAGCCACCACTTTTGGTTTTGCACACAATAATCTTTAAATAACGCCGTATCCACGTCTGTAAAAAGCTCTTTTACTTTTTTAAACACGCCATCAAAATATTCATCACTAACCATTTTGAGTGTATACATCAGCGAGCTTACAAGCTTAATGTCTATAGTTGCGAAGTAATAGTCGGCCACACCATTATCATTAGCCCATGCTCTTACATTCGAGAAGGCCTGGAATTCAAATTCACAATTCGAATTTTTACGATGGGCTACTGTCACTGATGATTCTGACTCTCGTCTGTAATTATAACCAATGAAGTCATCGTTAAAAACTATGTTAGACGCGTAATAATAAGCCGCGAACACAAAAGGCACATCAACAGCAGCTTTTGTTTCGCCTAAGCGAATGTTGAACATTTCTAACATCGAGCGCTTAAATACTTTATCCCATATCATAAAGCTGTCATGGGTTTTAAACCTAGAGCTATTTGGGTCGTGAAACCCTTCAGCTATATAGGTTCTCTTACTTACCCTACCGCTCGCTTCATGATTATTAAACCCACCAGAAAAAGCTATATCGGCATTGCTTTCTAGCGCCATACTCATTAATTCTGAGTAAAAATCTCTATTGATCCAATCATCGCTGTCTACAAACCCAACGTATACGCCCTTCGCTATAGCTAGAGCCTGATTTCTAGGTGTGCCCGGGTTGCCGGAAGCCTGAAGGTTAGTCAAAACTTTAATCCTAGAGTCTTCCGCTGCATGGCGCTCAATTATCTCCGCAGAAGAATCCGTCGAGCCGTCATTAATTAAAATAAGCTCAAAGTCAGTGAACTCTTGCTCCCGTATCGATTGAATGCAGAAATCTAAATATTGACCAGAGTTATGAATAGGTACAATTATACTTAGTAGCGGAGAGTCCTTACTACAGTACAACGTTGGAAGACCTTTTGTAGAGGTTATTATTGTATCGTGGGGGTCTGCCGCTTTGTACTCGTACATCAACCGGGCGATATTATCTATCTCCCCCTCGAAAGCTAGCGAATATAAATAGTTCCTATAAACGTGTTTTAAAACAGGTTTGTCTATTAAGGTGTTTGCAAGTTCTTTTGCATTCGATGAAAAGCACTGCTCATACAAGGAGCGTGCATCGCTAAATTTTTGGTCTGAAAAAGCTTTGTTGGCTGAAAGCAGCACGTCATTAACCACTACATTATCTCCATGGTTCGTTATATCTAGTGCTCGACGAGAGGACATTTTGAAGTAACTAAATAAGAACTCGGCCTTCGGCTTTACCGTGCTTTATATAGTGAAGAAGAGGATTTATTCCCGAGCTTTTGACGTCAGGGTTCATCGCAAGGTATGATTTGGCATCAAACTTTTCAGAAGGTGACAGTTCTAGTTCGGCTCCAAAAGAGACGAAAAATTCTAAAGGGTCTTTTACTTTAAGACCTAACTCTTTCAACTGTCTGGCAACATAATTTTTATCAAAGTATTCGCTATTGTGTATAAGAGCTCTGTCATTTCTTTCACGTTTAGATCTTGAAAAAGAAAAGCCGGTCCTTTCACTGGCTCTACTTTCCATCTTGTTAATCACTTCCACTAACGCAAATTGTAAACTTGAGTCAACTAACGAAAGGCTAGAGCCAAAACTAGCTTTTGTAGGAATGAAACTACTTTTTCCAGATTTTCCTCTGAGCCAGTTTACTTTTTCTTCTAAGTAGTTATTTCGCTCTTTTAAAGAACTCACTTGCTCTTCAAGCTCTAGCGCATCATGCTGAATCTCTACTAAACTATTTAGTAACAAATCTTTAGTTAAAAAAGATAGAGTCTCGACATTATCAAACGATTCTTGATTTTGAACAACAACATCAGAATGAAAGTCCCCCAACCCTTGACTTTCTATAAATTCCAAGATTTTTTCGCGCTGCTTTTCTGAAAGTGAAGCTTTCTCTTTTGAATTAAAAATTATTTTCATTGTTTATACTAATTTTCGTTGCTAGTGCATGGGTATGTTGGGTATACACAAAGTCTTGTTGTCTTAAGAATATCACAACAAACAGCTTAGAATAAATGAGAAACCCTACGAAAGGTCTGTAGAGAATTTTTAATGAATTAAAACTAAAAGGTCTCAAACAATTTAAAAGAGGATGCAACACTAATAAGACTATTACGTTTCAACTTTTTAGATACCATTTACAATGTTCGTGCACTTCATCATTTTCTAGCATACTAGTCTTGTGAAACCACTTATACTGGTTGTGCTGTACATTTGGCAATGTCGAAAGATCAATATCGCATACTAATTTATAGCCTAATGCTATGTAGTGAGTAGAAACTCCCTCCCCAAATACATAATCTTTATAAAAGTGCTCATACGGACCTAAAAACTCAGCTTGTCGAAGCTCAAATAACACCCCGAGTTCCGTTAATGTTAAACGCTTAAATGCACACTCCATAAGTTCATCTTTAAGAATCCTTCCACCAGGAACAAACCAATAGCCCTTTGCGGGGCGGTTGCTTCTGTACCCCAACAATACCTCTCCTTTCGTATTTTCAACTATCAGATCAATAGAGATTAGAGGAGTCGCAGCTATTATGTTTGTAAAGTGTTTTTGGGTTAAAAAGCTCATAAGATAATTTGATACGATAAAAAATTTAAAAGCAGTGCAAATGCACTGCTTTTCTTGTAGTGGGTGACAATTAAGCTTTTAGGGTTTGTTCGATTACTGCAGCTATTGATGCTAGCTTGTCTTTTACATCATAATGGTGATTGCCGATAAAGAAACCTGAATTATCTACTAACGAAGAGTTAGTCATCTCACCATGTAACTCGTAGTCGAAGTAGCGCATCACTTCGTTCTTTGTAAAGTCACCCGCAACGATAGGGCGACAATCTACACCCTCATTTGTTAGTGCTGAAACGAGTTTATCTCTCATTTCACTTCCAGCGTCACAGATAATAGCGAACCCGAACCAGCTACTTTTGCCTGTTTCTCTTTGAATACGAATTCCTTCAATTTTAGAAAAAGCTTCAACGAAGAACTTCGCATTCTCTCGGCGGCCACTAATGATAGCGGGAAGCTTTCTGAGCTGCTCTTTTCCTAATGCTCCAGACATGTCTAACGGACGAACATTATAACCAGGGAGTACAAATCTAAACGACTCATGGAATGTATTGTCACTCTTTTCTACAACTTTGTTGTCTTTAGGTAGGTGTCGTGTCCATCCATGAGAACGAATAGAAAGTAAAATATGATAAAGTTCTTCATCGTCAGTAGCGATTAGGCCACCTTCCATAGTAGAAATATGATGACTAAAGAACGAGCTATATGTTCCCATCACGCCAAAGGTACCAGCTTGCTTTCCGTTTAACGTAGCACCTAGTGATTCACAATTATCTTCTAGAAGATAAATATCTTTACCCTCGATAAAAGACTCTACTTTTTTATAATCAATTGGGTTACCCAACAGATTCACAGCAAATATTGCCTTTGTCTTATCTGTTATTGCGCTTTCAAGTTGCGTGAGGTCCAAGTTTAGCGTGTCTTTATCAATGTCGACAAACTTTAATTTCAAACCATATTGCTGAAGTGGGTAATAGGTTGTAGACCAGCTAACTGCTGGTACGATAACCTCATCGCCAGCTTTTAGCTTTCCTTCTTTTTTGAAAAATAACGCAGCTACAGCTAATAAGTTTGCTGAAGATCCAGAGTTAACCATAACGCTATACTTCGACCCAACAAACTCTGCAAACTCGACCTCAAATTCAGCGACGTGTTTACCCATGCTAAACATGCCACTTTCTATTACAGAATTTAGTGCAGCAATCTCTTTATCATCCCATGTGGATGTTGCTAGAGGCAGTGACATTAACAATGCTCCTTCAAATAAAATTGATATGTTTTTTCTAAGCCTTGGGTTAACGAATGCTTCGCACTCCAGCCAAGGTGTTCTAGCCTTTTAACTGATACAAGCTTTTGCTTCATCCCCGCAGGTTTAGAAAGATCATAAGTAAACTCACCTTCGAAACCAACCAGTTCAGCTATGGCCGTGTAGTAGTCAGAAATAGAATAGTCGAAGCCCAGACCAACATTTGTAAGTTGTTCTAAAGCATTAAACTTGCTTAACGCAAATAAGCAAAAGTCGGCTAAATCCTCAGCAAACATGAATTCTCTTCGCGTTTTTCCATCACCCCAAATTTCAACTGAATCAGCATCGGCAACTTTTGCTTCATGTATTTTACGTATAACTGCTGGGATCATATGTGAATGGTTTGGGTCAAACTTATCCCAATAACCGTAAAGATTACATGGAATTACGGTTTTATAGTTAGTTCCGTATTGTACATTTGCGTAGTCACACAAACGAGCAGTAAGCACTTTTGCAATCGCATATCCTTCGTTTGTGGGTTCTAACTCACCTTTAAGAATATCATTTTCATTCAACGGGTTTACAGCATCTCGGGGGTACATACATGAACTGCCAAGGTTCAAAACCTTCTCGACATTATTGTCTAACGCTGCTTTTATAATGTTAATGCCTAGAAGTGAATTAATATGTGCAAAATCAAAAGGGCTTTTTATGTTTGCCTGAATACCACCAACAAGGCCTGCACAGTGAATGATTGCATCGGGGCGCGCATTTTTAATGAATGACGATAACGAATCGAAATCCATTAAGTTTACTTCTTTGCTAGATGGAGCAATTATTTCATGGTTATGACTCTGTGAGAGCGCAATAATATTACGCCCAACCATACCTGAACCGCCTGTTACAAAAATCTTCATTTATTCAACCGAGAACGACACGTTATAACCAGAGCTTTTGAGTAGAGCGTGCTGCTTGGCTTTATCTAGATCAGCTTGTACCATTTCTGCGCACATTTCTTCTACTGAAATCTCAGGTATCCAGCCAAGTTTTTCTTTTGCTTTAGTAGGGTCGCCAAGTAACGTTTCTACCTCGGCAGGACGGAAGTAACGCGGGTCGACTTTTACAATTACATCACCTTCTTTCACGCCCGGGGCGCTTTTACCTGCAACACCAATAACGGTTGCGATTTCATCAACACCTTCACCACTAAACTCAAGCGTAATGCCTGCTTCTTTAGCTGACATTGTAACAAATTCCCGCACTGAAATTTGTTTACCTGTGGCAATAACAAAATCCTCTGGCTTATCTTGCTGTAACATCATCCATTGCATACGTACGTAATCTTTAGCGTGGCCCCAGTCACGAAGTGCATCCATATTACCAAGGTACAAGCAGGACTCTAAACCTTGTGCAATATTAGCAATGCCGCGCGTAATTTTGCGAGTTACAAAGGTTTCACCACGACGTGGAGATTCGTGGTTAAATAAAATTCCGTTACATGCATAAATGCCGTACGACTCACGGTAGTTTACTGCGATCCAGTACGCATACATCTTTGCTACTGCATAAGGCGAGCGTGGGTGGAACGGTGTAGTTTCTCTCTGTGGAATTTCTTGTACTTCACCATAAAGCTCTGAAGTAGACGCTTGGTAGAACTTAGTTTTCTTTTCGAGGCCTAAAAAGCGAATCGCTTCTAAAAGACGGAGTGTTCCAATTGCATCTACATCAGCAGTGTATTCCGGTGCTTCAAAAGATACCGCAACGTGCGATTGCGCCCCCAAATTATAAACTTCATCTGGCTCAACCTCTTTCATAATACGAATAAGGTTTGAAGAGTCTGTTAAGTCACCATAATGAAGTTTAAAACGTGCATTTTGAACGTGTGGGTCTTGGAAAATATGATCGACACGTTCAGTATTAAACGATGATGCACGACGCTTTATACCGTGTACCTCATATCCTTTTTCTAACAAAAACTCGGCTAAATAAGAGCCATCCTGGCCGGTTACACCGGTAATAAGTGCTTTTTTCATTTTTTAACTACCCAAAATTCTTTCGACTAATTTCTTTGCTGGTTTCATTCTTTCGTCATTTACGTAATCAGTTTGGCAAATTATTGAATTATAGCTTTCCGTCAACGATTCTAATCTTTCAAAGTATTCCGCAAAACTCATAGTTTCAATTATCTTACGAATTCCTTCAAATTCGACGAGATCTGCATTAGAACTTATATGGATTGCACCTGATACATCCATGACTTGGTTTATCTTATTTTCAAAACAATAGACAGGCAAAAGCCAACTTTCTATAGCATGAGCAAGTTTCTCTGTTGCATAGTTAGGCAAGAGCGTATTTTCGATACATATAGAGAATGAATGTCGCGTTCTAGACTCCTCTATTTTTATCCGTCCCCATGACTGCGCATCAGTACCTGCCCTACTTTCTGAGGTAACATCTAAATTCCACTGACCAGTCCAGTTCTTTCCATATACCGTGCAAGCGCTATGATCATACATATGTTTGATAAAATCGTTTCTCAGCTTAAGAAGTGAATCTCCGATTTTATGGTAAGTCCCATGAAAACAAGTATTATAAGCGCAAACTTTAGAGGCACCATCTGCACTTTCAAAGCGTTTTTTAAGGACTCCTTTGTCTGGCATTTCTAACTTTGTTAACCTAGAGTCGCTCCAAAGATACCCCCCCACACCAAAATAAAATGAAAAAGGCGATAGAAAAACATCGTCTGTGT
>NZ_JACSOE010000068.1:0-21350 GCF_014349115.1 Alteromonas sp. BZK5
ACAACGCCCTTGCCATTCGGATTATCTTCCCCTCAGTCAGGGTGATTCAGGTTTCTTTCAACCTGACGGGTTTGCCAGCTTCGCTGGGCAAACAAAAAACCCGCCATTTGGCGGGTCAAAATTGCTTGGGAGCGGTGTTGCTTTTGTTGCTGGTGTTACTTTTTAAGATAGCGCTGAACAACAATGATAGTGCCGCCAATGACTAGCCCCCAAAACGCGGAGGAAAGCCCTAATAACGACAAATCCGATGCGGTAATAAGAAAGGTACACAACGCCGCTTCTCGGTCTGCAGGTTGGCTTAATGCTGTAGAAAGTGACCCTTCCAGCGCCCCCAAAAGTGCAATACCGGCCACCATTGCGATAAACGCAGCGGGAAACGCTTGAATCACACTCACTAGCGCGGCGCTAAATAGCCCAAACATAATGTACCACAGCATGGCGACAGCAGGGCCAAAATAGCGTTTTTTAGGGTCGGGGTTGGCATCTGGGCCGGTGCAAATGGCAGCGGTTATTGCAGATAAATTCACCCCATGACACGCCGTTGGAGCAAACAGAATACTCATAAGCCCACTACCTGCAACAATCTGATTTGACGGTGGTGAATACTTGTCTTGCCTTAGTATGGCGATACCAGTAATAAATTGGCCACTCACAGCAACTAGCATGAGCGGTATTGAAATACTAAATAATGCAGTGAGTGAGAAACTAGGCATGTACCAATTGGGTGTTGATATTTGCCAGTCAACTTGTTGAAATGACAAATCATAGTTTAAGGCCAGTACCCCTACCCCAATAGCAACGGTAAGCATGATGGCGTAACGCGGCAGCAAGTGACGCAATAAGATATAGCCTGCGAACATCACCAGCCCCAGTAAAGGCGCTTGTGTCATCTTAGAAAAGAGATCGAGAGAAAAGTTAACCAATATTCCTGCCAACAGTGCCGCAGCTAAGGCCAAAGGCAATCGATTCACTAGCCGCTCAAATGCCCCTGTTACTCCTAATAACAACAAAATGCCACCAGACATAATGTACGCGCCTATCACATCGCTCCACGGCATACCCGGCACTAAGGTAACGAGCAAGGCAGAACCCGGTGCATTCCATGCAAAAAGCAAGGGCATGCGATAGCGCAAGCTAAACCAACCACATAGTAAACCGCTAGCAATAGACATCCCCCAAATCCAAGAAGTCAGTACCTCACTGCTCAAATTCGCCGATTCGGCAACTTGAAACAAGATAACCAGTGGACCTGCATAGCCCATTGTCGAAGCAAGGACCCCCGCTACTGCGGCAGACAACGACCAGTCTTTTAACGGTGGAAAAGAAATGAAACTAGGCTGATTTTGCATAAGTCACTCCATTGGTTGCCGTGCTACCCGCAAGAAATCACCTGCGAATAGCACAGCTTGGGAACGCGGTTTACTTAAACTACATATTTCGGTTTAAGATGCGTGTAGTAGGTAATACAAGACGAGTAAACAGTGAATTTACGCGCTTTGTAAATTAAGCGTTTTCAACCACACTAGGCTGTACATCGCTTATGTGTTTTGCGCTACTGGCGCGATGTTGGTGAAAATAAAATATCCCCATGGCAAGCGCACAAATAATGCCTGGAATAGCAAACACCATGAAATTAAGGTGTAGCTCAAGCTGTTCTGACAATAAATAGCCGCCCAGTAAAGGCCCGACGATAGCGCCGTTTCTACCAATCCCCGATGCCCAACCAAGGCCGGTAGAACGAATGTGTAACGGATAGTACTGCGCTGCACAGGCATATAAGAGTATTTGACTACCTATTGTTGCAGCACCCGCCACAGCAATAGCCAAATAGCGCACAAAGCTTGGTATATCTAAGCCCATAAGGGTGATTGATACCGCAGCAGCAATAAAGAAGAAGGTGAGTACTTTAGGCAAATTAGAACGATCGCCAAGCCACCCGCCATAAATAGCACCAGCGATAGCACCAACGTTAAGCACTAATAAGAATTGTAAACTAGACCCCAACGAGAACCCTGCATTATTCATCAGTTTAGGTAACCAAGACGTTAATGCGTATACCATCAGTAAGCAGCAAAAGAACGCACACCACAACAAAATAGAAGGCAACGCATTTTGACCGTTAAAGAGTTGCTTAACGCCAAAATGGCTTGGTGCTACTACAGTATCGTCTTCGTCACCCTTAAGAGGCACATCTGTATTTGAAGGAGCAATTCGCGAGATGATTTTCTTGGCGGTGTCTCTTTTTCCCTGACGAATGAGAAACGCCAGTGATTCAGGTAAAAAGGCAAGAATTAAAGGAAGTAACACGAGGGGTAAAATAGCCACATAGAAAACCGATTGCCACCCCCACTGTGGAATCATTTGCATGCCTAACCAAGCTGCCATCATACCACCGACAGAATAGCCACTGAACATAATGGCCACCAGTGTTCCGCGCATTTTTTTAGGCGAATACTCGTTCATAAGCGCAACTACATTAGGCATAACTCCACCAATGCCAAGCCCGGCAATAAAGCGGCATATACCAAACTCGGTTACATTGGACGCAAAACCATTGATGAAGGTAAAACCACTAAACAGTGCAATACAGATAGCAATAGACAAGCGACGCCCGATGCGATCTGCCAATTGTCCAAAAACAATTGCCCCAATCATCATTCCAAATAACGCATAGCTACCCAACGCGCCTGCCTGTACAGGTGTTAACGACCACTGTTCCATTAATACAGGTAGCACTACGCCGTACACAACTAAGTCGTAGCCGTCGAATATAATGATCAGTGCGCACAGCAGTAACGTGCGCAAATGAAAGCGGTTAAATTTTGCATTGTCAATTAATGCGGTTAGTGCATTACTCATAACTCTTTTCTCATAAAGAAAGCCGCTTAAAAGCGGCTTTTTATTCTTGTTTTTTACCCACAATCTCCACCAGCAACAGGCAAAATAGTTCCTGTAATATAGCTGGCTTCATCTGAAGCTAAATACAAAATGGCAGATGCTTGTTCATCTAGCGTGCCGTAACGAGACATAAAACTGGTATCAATGGTCTGATCGACAATTTGCTGATACCAAATTTTTTCCTGCTCACTTTGTGTAGACTCGTTGCGCGGAATAATGCGCTGAGGCGCGTCGGTTCCGCCTGGTGCCGTGGCATTCACACGAATATTGTGCTGCGCATACTCAAAGGCAAGTGACACTGTCAGTGCATTCACGCCCCCTTTTGCCGCGGCATAAGGCGCGCGGTTTACACCACGAGTAGCAACCGAAGACACGTTCACTATGGCGCCTTTTCCGTTATCTAACATGGCAGGCAATACTGCGCGACAACACCACAACGTGGGGAACAACGAGCGACGAACTTCTTTTTCAATTTCGTCAGCTTGATAATGCTCGTAGGGTTTGGCCCAAATGGTCCCCCCCACATTATTGATAAGCTTATCGATTCGCCCAAAATGCGCAGATGCCGTATTCATAGCATTAAGCGCACCTTCATAGGTTTCTAAATCAGCCTCTACAGCAATAGCATCCGCACCGTTTTCATTGAGTGACTCGGCAATCTGTTGAACATGTGCTGAGCGGTCAACCAATACCAACTTAGCTCCCTCAGCAGCAGCTCGTTGTGCAACGCGAAGGCCAATGCCTTGCGCTGCGCCAGTAACTACAATGACCTGCCCATCGAAGCGCAAACTCATGCGGCTTCCTCTTTAGGCTGGCTGGGGTTGAATTTTTCGTAATGGAACGAAAATGGGTTTGTACCCGCATCTTTAAAGTATTGACGCACGGCATCAACCATCGGCGGAGGTCCACATAAATATGCATCTGCATCAGCTAGTGCAAATGGAACACTTTCCATATGATCAGTAACAAAACCCAACTTCTCATGTGCGCTATCTGGGTTAACAACGACAGTGGCGTAGCTAAAGTTGTCCAATGCATCGGCATATTCTTGTAAGGCTTCAAGCTTCACCAAGTCATCCACATTGGTCACACCATAGAGTAAATACACAGGTTGACTGGTTGGGTTCTGCGCAAGCGACGCCAGCATAGAAAGAATAGGTGCAAGCCCTGTTCCGCCTGCTAGCATAAGTACTGGGCGTTCTACTGAACGCAAGTAAAAACTACCGAGTGGACCGGTTACCGGAAGCACGTCGCCAGCATTGGCGTTTTTGCTTAAGTAAGTACTCATCAAGCCATTAGGCACATTGCGAATAAGGAAGCTTGCATCTTTGCTTCCCGGGCAAGAGCTAAATGAATACGCACGGGTCTCATCAGAGTTTGGCAGCCCCAAATTAATGTACTGACCGGGCAAGAAATCAAGT
Organism: Alteromonas sp. BZK5; assembly: GCF_014349115.1. Lineage (NCBI taxonomy): Bacteria > Pseudomonadati > Pseudomonadota > Gammaproteobacteria > Alteromonadales > Alteromonadaceae > Alteromonas > Alteromonas sp. BZK5. The sequence continues at coordinate 4,320 of NZ_JACSOE010000068.1, forward strand.
GGCTCAGACAAAGCGACATTTAATTCAATGGTGGTGTCCGACAACGCATTTACACTGGTAATAGTGCTTGTAATGCTTTGCGGGCCTGATGCACACAGCGAAGAGGCCGCTGGAATAGAAACCACCACGTCTGATTGAGGCAACATCTGACAGGTAAGAATTAACCCATCAGCAGCTTCATCGTCAGTTAACGCTTCATCGATATATTCATCACCTAAGTCGTAAGTACCTTGCTTGCAGCTACCTTTGCAGGTTCCACAAACACCATCAGAGCAGTCCATTGGCAGTTTCACTTGATGGCGATAGGCAGCGTCAAGCACTGTCTCGCCATCATTACATTCGATAACACGCGTTACGCCGTCTTCGAAATTAAGAGCTACTTTGAAAGACATAATAATTCTCCGTCTTTACAGGTGATATACATCAATAACCTGATTGATGTAATCATTATTCAAAATCACTTTTTTACGCGTAATAACTGGCGTTTCGCCACTGATATCCAACGAACAAAACACAGTTCCAAAAAAGTTTGTTGTCTCGCGATAGCGGTGGCTTAGCGTATTGAAGTTGTAGCGGATTTCCGCTGTTGTCTCGTCTTGGTTCAGTACTTCTAAATTACTACACTGATGCGTGGTTCTCGGCTCTGGCATACTCGCGCCAGAACGCTCAGTCTTTATGCGGTATACTCTGTCTTCCAAACCATTGCGATTGGGATAATAAATGAGTGAAATTTCTTTATGAGGATCGTTGGTTAATTGATCATCATCATCCCATGCTGGCATCCAATATTCGCATTTTGGGTGATAACACATTAGCCAGTCATCCCATTGACGGTCGTCAAGTAACCGCGCCTCGCGAAATACAAACGTCTGAATTTCCTGATAAGTCATCTCGGCCACCTCTTAATCTTTTTGCACAACAGGAATATGACTGGCTCTTTCTAGCTCAATCGCATTTAGCATTTCTTCTACCCAATGCTTGTGGTGATGAACGTATAGGCCTTCATCTTCTGGTTTGATACCTGACGCAACTGTGTCCATACCTACACCTTTGGCATAATCGTCTGGGCCTTCCATCCAGTGCGCTGCACCTCGGCTCATATCGTTCCAACGCATATCACGCGCTTCGTAGCCTTGCTGACAACCTCTGAATTCTTCTAGGTCGTCCGGTGTTCCCATGCCAGATACGTTAAAGAAATCTTCGTACTGACGAAGGCGCTTTTGACGATTTTCAGCAGACTCGCTCTTAGGTGCAAAGCAGTAAATAGACACTTCCGTCTTATTCACAGAAATAGGGCGAAGTACGCGAATTTGCGTTGAGAATTGGTCCATCACGTAAACGTTAGGGTACAAACACAAGTTACGCGTTTGATTTACAATGGTGTCGGCTCGCGCTTCACCCACTTCCTGCTGAAGACGTTCTAGTTGGCTGTAAATAGGCCGTGCAGCTGGGTTTGTTAAACGTGTCCACAACATCATGTGACCGTTTTCAAATGAATAGAAACCACCCTCGCCCGACCAGCTTTTCGCATCAACCGCTTCTGTACCGCCTTCTTCGTAGTTGCGGTGACTCATCGTTGATAAGTAGTTCCAGTGAACAGTTCCAACGTGATAGCCATCAGCACCGTTTTCAGCAGTAAGCTTCCAGTTACCTTCGTAGGTGTACGTTGAAGTACCACGAATAACTTCGATACCTTCTGGATCTTGATCCACAATATTGTCGATAACCTTCGTGGTTTCACCTAGATATTGCTCTAGCGGTAATACATCGGCATTCAAACTACCGAACAAAAAGCCGCGATACGATTCAAAACGTGCAATATGCTTAAGGTCATGAGAGCCATCAACATTGAACGACTCAGGGTAACCACCTTTCTTCTGATCACGCGCTTTTAAAAGTTTGCCTGAGTTGTTAAATGTCCAACCGTGGAAGGGGCAAGTAAAAGACGTTTTGTTACCGCGTTTACGACGACATAATGTTGCACCGCGGTGCGAACACGTATTTAAAATGGCATTTAGGTCGCCGTCTTTGTTACGCGTAATAACAACCGGCTGGCGACCAATTGTAGTAGTGTAATAGTCACCGATTTCGGGAATTTGGCTTTCATGTGCCAAAAATACCCAGTTGCCTTCAAAGATGTGTTTAATTTCTAAATCAAATAAGTCTTTGTCGGTAAAGATCCCACGGTCACAGCGATAATGCCCCGTCTCTTCGTCGGCCTCAACGGCACCACGGATCTTCTGTTCTAGTTGATTCAATGTTGCTGACATAATTTATCTCCCGAAGGTAGCAGGCTTACGCCTGCTCCACAGTTGCACGGGCACGAGCATGCTTGTCTTGCTTCTCGTCGTTCTTCGTTGCCATTAATGTGATGTTGAATTCCACATCAAGGTAATTGTCTTTAAAGCCCATGGCTTTAATTTGCTCTGGCTCAGATACACTTTTTGCTTCAACAACCAATTCGTCACGCGTTGCGAAAGCGAAATCGTCATAGGTGTATTCATCACCGGCTAGGTTAATTTGCGTAGTAAGGTGCTTAAAGCCGTCTTTCGCTACAAAGTAGTGAATGTGCGCAGGGCGATTACCATGACGGCCAAGGCTTTCTAACACTTTCATCGTTGAACCACCTGGAGGGCAACCGTAGCCGCTAGGTACAATACTGCGTGCGCGATAGCAGCCTTGCTCATCAGCAATGATGCGGCGACGTAAATTAAACGGAGTTTGAGAAGGGTCAAAATGCGAGTAAGCACCTTTCACGTCGGCATGCCAGATATCAACAACTGCGCCTGCAATTGGGTTGCCTTCTTCATCAACAACCTGACCATGTAGCCACATTTCTTGGCCAGGTGACTGACCATCATCCATTCTTGCTTCGCCTTCACTTGTCGGCGCGCCTTCAACATACAACGGACCTTCAATAGTACGTGGTGTACCGCCTAGCTCACCAATGGCAGCGTCTTTAGCGTCTTCACGAACATCAAGAAAATGATCAAAACCTAAACCTGGAGCAAGCAGCACGGCTTCGCCATTCGCACCTAATTCATTTAGGTAGTTAACGCCTTGCCAAAACTCTTCTTGTGTAATGTCGAGGTCTTCAATCATCTTGAACACGTCAGTTAGCAAGCGGTGCATAATTTCTTTAGTGCGAGGATTGCCTTTGTCGTTGTCTAGGCCAGCGGCACGCTTAAGTAACGTTTGAACATGTTCAGTTTGTAAAGTATTGATAGTAGTCATAGTCTTAGTCTCCGCGCTGCAATGCAGCGAGTTTTTGCCTGTTAGTTTTTTATTTGATTGATGAAGGGTGCTGACACAAAGGCGTCACACTCATCGTCATAAAGGGGTACAGCGGTAAGCCCATTAGTACGTCGTGTAAATGCTGGTTATCCTTCACCTCGAATATGCTCACATTGGCGTATTGACCAGCCACTCGCCAAAGGTGCACCCAAATTCCCTCTTCCTGCAGTCCTTCGGCATAGTTTTTTTCTTTCAACTTAATTGCATTAAATTCTTCTTCGCTCAGATGTGCTGGCGGTATCACAGTCATTTCAACTTTGAATAACATATTTGCTCCTTACTTCGCCTTGCGGGTGTATTGACGTAATTTGTCCTCATCGATTTCGAGCCCTAGCCCAGCTGTCGTAGGAACTTCAACGCCAAAGTTGTGATAATTTAGAGGGGATTTAACGATGTCATCGCACTGCAGCAGTGGGCCGAACATCTCTGTGCCAAATTCAATAACAGGTAGGGTCGACCATGCGTGTAACGCGGCTGTGGTACCCACAGTGCCTTCAAGTAGTGTGCCGCCATATAGTCCAATACCTGCCGCGTTGCACACAGCAGCCACATCAAGTGCACCGAACAGTCCACCTGCTTTGCCTATCTTAAGGGCCACTGAACCGGTGAAACCTTGCTGAGCCAACAAAAGGGTATCTGTACTATCAGCAATAGATTCATCAGCCAAAATGCCGATGTTAAATTTCTTAGAAAGACGCACTAGGCTGGCAAAATCTTTTGCAGGGGTCGGTTGCTCGACTAAATCAATACCGGCTTCTTGTAGTGCAGCCATACCATAAGTAGATTGAGACTCGCTCCACGCTTGATTAACATCAACGCGAATACTTACGTCATCGCCTAACGCTGCTTTGATCTTGCCCACATGCGCTACATCGTCACGTACCGAACGAGAGCCAATTTTTAGTTTGAAAATGTTATGGCGCTTTTCGGCTACTAGGCCTTTCGCTTCTTCAATGTCTTTGTCGGTATTGCCTGAAGCCAATACCCAAAGACAAGACAAATGATTATTGCAAGCACCACCGAGTAAGGTTGAAACTGGCACACCAAGTTGTTTACCAAGTAAATCAAGCAGGGCCGTTTGCACCGCAGACTTGGCAATAGGGTTGCCTTTAAAAGCAAGGTGTAACTTGTTAATTAATGCTTTGGGGCTGGCAACTGACTGTCCAATCAAATAAGGTGCTAAATAAGTATCAATGTTGGTTTTGATACTTTCTGGGCTCTCAGCGCCGTACGCGAGACCACCAATTGTTGTACCTTCGCCAATACCTTCAAGGCCGTTGTCGTCGGTAATTCTTACGATAACCATCGACTGAACCGCCATAGATGTCATGGACAATTTGTGTGGTCGTATCGTAGGAATATCGACAATGTAAGTTTGAATTTGTGATATCATGTAAATGTTAATTTTGTGTTGCCAGTAAATGTCTGCGTGTAACCTACAAATATTTTTTGTTAACAACCAATATTGATTTAGTTAGTATCGATACCTAGGAGGTATGGTGGAGTTAAGGCATTTACGCTACTTTTGTGCGGTAGCGGAAGAAAAGAACATGACCAGAGCGGCCGAAAAGATATTCATGGCACAGCCACCTTTAACAAGACAAATCAAACAGTTAGAGGAAGAAGTTGGCGTTCAACTCATTCAGCGAGAAGCCCGTGGCATTACCCTAACTCCCGCTGGCGAATACTTTTGGAAACAGGCTCAACTCATACTTGAAAAGTTAGCTTCATGTGTTGAAGAAAGTCGGCGAATTGATGCAGGAAAAAAGCGAATTTTCAGAATTGGCTTTGTTCCATCCATTTTTTACGGGCAACTTCCTCAGCTTTTTAGGCGCTTAAGACAGCAGCACAAAGTGGATGTTGAACTGCACGAAATGAAAACTGGTGAACAAATAGAAGCCCTCAAGTCAGGTAAAATTGATATGGGTTTTGGTCGGGTTGTGATGCCATCACTAGAAGCCGATGTGACTCAGAAGTTGTTGTTCAGCGAGCCTATCCTTGCCGCTCTACCTATCCATCATCCACTTGCTAATGACGATGTTGATATGGCAGAGCTCGCAACACTGCCATTAATTACTTACCCAGGTGGTAAGCCTCCAACGTTCGCTAACATCTGTTTGGATCTGTTTGCCAGTCGCGGGTTGAGAGTCAGAGTTGCCCAGCAAGTTAATGACATAGGCACTGCACTGGGTCTCGTTGCCTCAGATATGGGCTTCACCCTTGTGCCTGAACAAGTGATGCGCATGAACAGAGATGGTGTGGCGTTTGTTCGGCTTAAAGACGACGGCATAAACAGCCCGGTATTTCTCAGTAAACGTGAGGAACCCGAAGATGACATTATGGCTGCGGCCATGTTGATATTAGATGAGTTGGTGCAAAACCGAATAGAAGGTCGCTACCCCTAAAAGGGGTTAGCGCAGATCTTGTTTTATTTGTTCAGCAGCATGCTTAAGTACTGGAATACAATGCTCGGTGATGGTCTCTAAGCTCACCCTTAATGCATTGGTACTTAAGTTCATCGCCCCCAGCAATTCACCTTTGCCATTAAATACAGGTACAGCAACCGAGCGCAACCCCGCTTCAAGCTCTTGGTCAACAATACTAAAACCTTGTTGCTTAACCCTAATCAGTTCCTGTTCTAACGCCTGTGCAGTGGTAATACTCTTCTCAGTGTGTGGGTGTAACTGTGCTTCATTCGCCCATGCTGTTAATTCTGAAGCGTCAAGATGTGCTGCAAGTACTCTTCCCATTGACGTATACGGTGCAGGCAGTCGAGTGCCCGTTGTTATGTTAATCGACATAAGACGATGTGATGCCGGAGAACGCGCCACGTACACCACTGACTGTCCATCTAACTTCCCAAGAGACGCCGACTCCCCTAATTCTGCGGTAATCGATTTAAGATAATGCTCAACCACTGCTATATAACCATTGCTGCTGGTATAAGCTTGCCCTAACGACAGCACTTTAGGTGCCAAGGCGAAGAGTCGCCCCTCGCGACGGATATAGCCAAGAGAATGCAATGTAAGTAAAAACCGACGGGCTTTAGCCCTATCAATTCCCATTTTTTCAGCTACTTGCGATAAGGTCATCTCTTTGTTTTGACCATCAAACGCCCCTAACACCTCTAGTCCGGTAGCAAGCGCGCTTATGTAATCGCGATGGGTTGACGGTATTTTTTCTTCACTCATGCACTGTGTCTCTTGTTAGTTCTTGCGAATTATTTCTTATTGTTAAACGAAGTGCCAGTTCTCTTATGAATTCAGCAACATAAATTGGTTTGACTGATAGCCCTAGCAATTTTTTAACATTTATTACTTGACCTAAACAATCAAAATCATTAATTTGTTCGTATTATGAATCAACATTCGTATTGCGAACTTTTATTATGACACTATTTACAACACTTTCAAAAGCTATTGAAGATGGCGTTAAGGACGGCGACACAGTTGCATTAGAGGGATTTACTCACCTTATTCCTTTCGCCGCAGGGCATGAAATTATTCGCCAAGGACGTCGCAACCTCACATTGGTAAGAATGACCCCTGATCTTATTTACGATCAGCTAGTCGGTGCCGGGTGTGTGAGCAAACTTGTGTTTTCATGGGGAGGAAACCCAGGTGTAGGTTCTTTACACCGCGTACGTGACGCCATTGAGCACGGCTATCCAGCTCCGCTCGAAATTGAAGAGCACAGTCACGCGGCAATGGCAAATGCTTATGAAGCGGGTGCATCAGGCTTACCCATGGCGGTATTCAGGGGTTATGTAGGTAGTGATCTACAGCACGTTAACCCCAACATCAAAACCGTTACTTGCCCGTTTACGGGTGAAGCGCTTGCCGCAGTGCCATCGATTAAACCCGATGTGGGCATAGTTCATGCGCAAAAAGCAGACCGCGCAGGAAACGTACTCATTGAAGGTATTTTAGGGGTTCAAAAGGAAGTTGTGCTTTCTTCTCGCTATAGCATCGTCACCGTCGAAGAAATTGTGGACGACTTAGAAGCAGGTCCAAATAGTTGTGTACTTCCCGCTTGGACAATCAACGCCATTGCCACCGTACCGTTTGGCGCTAAACCGTCTTATACACATGGTTACTACCCGCGCGACAACAGTTACTACAAGAAGTGGGACAGCATAAGCCGAGAGCGCGAGCCATTTTTAAAGTGGTTAGATGAAGAAGTATTTCAAGCAGGAGAATAATCATGACCGAACAATATACTTCAGACGAAATGATGACGATTACCGCTGCCCGTGCTCTGAATAACAATTCGACTTGTTTTGTGGGCATTGGCTTACCAAGTGCTGCAGCGAACTTAGCACGCCTTACTCATGCCCCTGACATAACACTTATTTACGAGTCAGGTACCATAGAAACCAAGCCGCAGGTTTTGCCTTTATCTATTGGGGATGGTGAACTTTGCGAGTCGGCGCTTACCACCGTTTCGGTTCCCGAAATGTTCCGTTACTGGCTGCAAGGCGGTCATATTGATGTGGGTTTCCTTGGCACCGCACAAGTAGACCGATACGGCAACATTAACACCACAGTTATCGCTGCATCGCACAAAGACAGTGGCCCTGATGGCGCTCACAGTTATGCCAACCCTAAAGTTCGCCTTCCTGGCGGTGGCGGTGCACCAGAAATTTCAACCAATGCCAAAGAAGTGATCATCACCGTAAGGCATTCAAAGCGCACTTTTGTTAAAGATGTCGACTTCATTACCACATTGGGTTTTGGCCGAGACGGTCAAGGTCGCAAAGGCAAGTCTACGCTGGGTAAAGGCCCAACTTTGGTGATTTCTGACCTTTGTATATTAAAGCCAGAAGATGAAACCAATGAACTTATTGTGGTGAGTTTGCACCCAGGCGTTACAAAGCAACAGGTAATCGATGCCACTGGCTGGGACATTCGCTTTGCTGACACACTTCAAACCACTGATGAACCCACCAGCAGCGAAATCGAAGTATTAAGAGAACTAAAGCGCGTTACTGAAGCGGCGCACAGCCAAACGGAGACTGCGTAATGAACGTTTATTTATGTAACCCCAGCCGCTCTGCCATTGGACGTTATGCTGGTGGGCTAGCCAGCATTCGTCCTGATGATTTACTTGCACAAGTTATTCGCGCAGTTCTGGCGCAGTGCCCTCAGCTACCAGCAGAAAGCATTGATGATGCGTTTTTCGGCTGTGCCAACCAAGCCGGTGAAGACAACCGAAACGTTGCTAGAATGGCCACCTTACTTGCAGGCGTGCCATTTTCGGTACCAGCCACCACAATTAATCGTTTGTGTGGCTCTGGTATGGATGCCATTGGTCTTGCTTACCGTTCAATTGCAGCAGGTGAAGCAGACCTTATTCTTGCTGGCGGCGTTGAGTCTATGTCGCGAGCGCCATTTGTGATGGGCAAAGCACAAAGCGGATTTGACCGCTCACAAATACTTGAAGATACCACCATGGGTTGGCGCTTCATTAATCCTGCGTTAAAGCAGCAATACGGCACTGAAACCATGCCTGAGACTGCAGAAAATGTAGCAGCGAAATTCTCGATTAGCCGAGAAGCACAAGACAACTTTGCGTATCAGTCTCAGCAAAAAGCGGCTGCTGCTCAAGCGTCTGGCCGTTTTGCTAAAGAAATAGCACCTGTGACCTTTCAGCCTAGAAAAGGCGATACCATCGTCATCGACAAAGATGAACACATACGCCCTCAAACAACATTAGAGGCATTGGCAAAACTAAAAGCTCCGTTCCGTGAAAATGGCTCGGTTACCGCAGGTAATGCATCGGGTATTAACGATGGCGCATCTGCCATGCTTGTCGCAAGTGAAGCTGCAGTTGAACGCTATAACTTAACGCCTGTTGCTCAAATTAAAGGGATGGCTACCGCTGGTGTTGAACCCACTATTATGGGTATAGGCCCAGTACCTGCAATTAATAAATTGCTTGCAAAACAAAAGTTGAGCCTAGACGATATTGGCACAATTGAACTTAATGAAGCGTTTGCAGCACAAGCATTGGCCTGTATGCAGGAACTTGGACTCAGTTCCGATGACTCAAGAGTGAACCCCAATGGCGGTGCCATTGCACTTGGTCATCCACTCGGTATGTCGGGGGCACGCCTACTACATACTGCCGCATTACAATTTGAACAAACCTCGGCCGATTACGCACTATGCAGTATGTGTATTGGTGTAGGCCAAGGTATAGCGACACTGCTAAAACGCATTTAGGAACTCAACATGGCGACAATATCAGAGCAAGGTATTCACTACCAGTTCATAGAATCTAAGCACAAACCCGTTGTAGTGCTCGCTCACCCGTTGGGTATGAATATGCGTGTTTGGGACTACTTAGTACCAGACTTAATGGTGAACTTCAGCATTTTGCGTTATGACCTGCCTGGACATGGTGACAGTGTAGCGTTCCCCGCAAACACGAAAAGCCTTGGTGAATCACGGTTAGTTGACGACTTATTAGCCCTGTGTAACTCGCTAGGTATAGATAAGTTTCATTTCGTGGGTACCTCAATTGGCGGAATGTTGGGTCAACAGCTGTTAATTTCCCACCCAGAACGCTTACTAAGTACAGTGTTAACCAATACTGGTATGAAAATAGGTACCACTGAAGCATGGCTGGAGCGTCAGAAAAATGTAACCCAGCAAGGGCTTGAAGCCCTCGCAGCTAGCTTAGTTCCAAGGTGGTTTAGCCCAGTGAGTACCAAACGTTTCCCCACGTTACTGTTACAATGGGAAGGTTTGCTAGCGAACGTTGATGATCACTCTTACGGATTATTGTGTGCGTGGCTTGGCGACAGAGACACACATACACAGCTTAAACCTAATGGCGCACCTATTTTGCTTATTGCAGGTGAAGATGATGTCGCTACACCCACCACATCATTGCAAGCATTGGGAGAAAACCTAAGTGCACCTGTGACTGAATTAAAACAAACTGGGCATGTGCCCTCGGTTGAAGCAAGTCGCGAGTTCACGTCATTGATAAGAGAACACTTAGAAATGATTAAATAACTTGTTATTAATACTAAAATCGCTTTAGTAGTAAACAACACGGGAGGATATTCTTTATCAAAGACAAGTGAAAGTTCAAAATAAAGGCATGTTACCTTGCGTAAACTAATTATAGGTCGATGTATACGTACCTATTCACCCCGCATGTTGAGTTTTTTACTTAATTTAAAAAGCAAATGAATATGACTTAAAACCTTAGCTAAGGTACCAAGCTATTGAAATAATTTTAAAAAGGTCGCGAGCACTTTTCGTTCGAACTCGGTTGAATTGAGTTTAACTAAAATCGCTTTGATGCAACATTACTCCGTTTTCGACTATTTCCTATATTGGACACTTTAGACGTCAAAAACACTATGGAGAAGTTATGCAAAGAACTTGCAAAGCTAATTTTTAACCCTTTAAACACTTGATATAAATAAACTAAACTAGACACATTTTTTTCAAAATCCGTTGCTAGCGATAGCGTGGCGGTTCAAGTCCGCCCACTGGTACCATCTCTTCTTTTAGAAGTAGATACTGAAACCGACCTTCGAGTCGGTTTCTTTGTGTCTGTAAAGAGCCTTTCTTCAGTAATTAATTCAATAATCAAATCTTATCTTAAGTCTCGCAAGACCAATTACTTTTATTTATGCCAGCTAAGCTCTCTGCATCTTCATAAGTTGCCGGTCCTTATGCGCAGTCACCACTCACTAACTTATTGACTAATATCGACTAAAACAGGGGTTATTGATACACTGAAGAAAATTTAGATAGCTCGCTGGGAAATACATGAAAGACTATATGAATCAACTCGATCAAGAGACTAGGAAGGTAGATTTCGATTCGTTTGATATTTCTGTTAAAGAGTTGATCTCTATGGCGAATGAATCAATTATCAACATTGCCCCTGAATATCAAAGACAATTTCGTTGGCCCGAGGAAAACCAGTCTAAATTAATAGAATCTGTTTTATTGGGAATACCTATCCCTAATCTGTTTATGGCTGCAAATAGAGATGGTTCTTGGGAGTTAATTGATGGTGTACAAAGGCTTAACTCATTGATTCATTTTTGCGGAACCTCAGAGCAAATAGAAAATTTTGGGCTGGATAAGCCCCTTAGACTAAAGGGGCTAGATATCCTTTCTGAGTTTAATGGAGCAATATTTGATGATCTGCCTCATTCACTTCGTTTGAAGTTCAGTTTACGTCCACTCAAGGTGACGACATTAAGTGATAAGAGCGATCTGAAAGTACGATTCGATCTCTTTGAAAGATTAAATACTGGTGGGATCAAACTAACCCCTCAAGAAATTCGAGCTTGTGTATTTAGGGGGCAATTTAATGATTTTATTGTTGAACTTGCGAAGAATGATGATTTTAACGATGTTGTTAATGTGTCATCAGCTAAAGCAAAAGATGGCACTAGGGAAGAGCTTGTTTTGAAGTTTTTAGCTTACAAAACTAAACGTGATGACTTTAAGCACAGTGTTGAGACGTTTCTAAATGACTTTATGGCTGAATCGTCTGTACATTTTAATTACAAGAAGTATCGAGAGTTGTTTGAAAAAACATTCGAATCACTAAGAGTTGCCTTACCTGACGGAATTAAGCGTGGTAATAAAGGAAGTACACCACAAGTACTTTTTGAAGCAGTTTCTGTTGGAGCTGCCGATGCAATTGAGGAAGGAGTTGATATTAGTAACTCAGATGTAGCTAACTGGATTGACGATGAAGAATTGCGCCGTTTGACGACTGGAGCCACAAACTCAGGACCTCGATTACGAGAAAGAATTGAATATTGTCGAGTTAGGTTTGTAGGCAATGTTTAATGATATCGAATCTGGTGTTATGTCTCGCTTGAGGCAACTAGACTCAATATTAGAATATTTGTCAGATGAGACACTTACGGAAGACACTAAAAATTCAGACTTCTATCGTGCTCAGAAAGGATTTGTGTTTGTTGCAATGTATGCAGTACTTGAGTTTGCAATTACGCAATCAGTTACACGGACATTAGAAATTATTGAGCGAGAGAAGGCACCAGCTAATCACTTCAAAAGCTCGGTATTGTGCTCACTTTTCGATTCTCACTTTAAGGCACTTCGAGATTGCGGAACCTCCAAAGTATGGGAAAACCGTCATAAACTTGTTCATGCAGTAACGAGTGATGCCGAAGTGACTAATGTTGACAGTTCTGTTTTTCCTTCAGGTGGGTCAATGAATATTTCCATCAAACAATTAAATAACGTATGGACATTTTTTGATTTAGATAACTCACCATTGCCTGAAGGTTTGCAAAACTTTGTACTAACTGAAGTGAAGGAACAACGTAACGCGATAGCTCATGGTCGGGAAACTGCGATTACTATAGGCCGCAGGTATAACGTTTCGCAGTTAAGTAATAAAGCAAGCAGCATAAAGCTTTTGTGTCTTCACATTACTTCTTCATTCGCCTCTTATTGCGCAGACAAACAGTATTTCATTGCTGGTCGTGTTGCATAAAAATTAATAGCCAGTTCTGCCAATACCGAACATATATTGAGGCGACTTTGCCATTATCAGTAGTTACTCTTGGATGGCTTATGCTTGGGTTCTAGTGACTCAATTATGTCCAAAGATCTGTTGGAGCAAACCCCACTTTATGTTCATATTCGAATAATGCCTTCTGTTTTTTGGTGACCTCTTACCTACAAAGTGAATCGTACACTTTTGCAAGTCAAGCAACGCCTAATGGGCCAAACATTAACTTCCTATTAAGACTAACCCGATAAACATCCTTTTAATGTTATGATAGCTGTTTACATGCTTACAGTCGGTTGCGAGCCTTTCTACATAAACTTTTTGAAAGCAGTGATTATATCTTTCTCTAGCAAAACCATTTCGTCAATCAACTCTTCATCCGTAAACGCTGAAAACGTTGGGTCTCTCCGAACATCAATAAGAGGCTTTACTCTCGAAACAAAACGTCTAAACGCCTCTGCACCGTCAATATCGGAGGTGTAAGCGAGGCAGGTATCGGCGACAATAGCTTTTACTTCATTAGCGAATGAATATTCCATATCAAAAACCTATTTACGATAACAGTACGAATAAACCTAACTGACTTTTATCAGAGAAGTAACTGGACTAGCGCACGGTTGTTCTAATTTTTGTAATAACATTTCCGTAATGTTTCGTGGGCTAATTACCTGTGCAAGCTTTCTGCATTCTATTGATGACTCTTTTCTCGCTAGGAATAAGTAGAAGACCATATTTGTCGATGACGTCCATAAACCGCTCTATGTACTCGCATCGGTAAGCATGATTTGGTGGTAACCACTCATCTAAGCCTTTGGCCCCCTTCTGTCGATTGAGTGACGCTTTCACCAACAAGAGGTTTTCAGAATCATTTGCAAATGCTTGCCGTTTATCTCGGGGCCATATGTCACCGCCATGACCATGCGCAAACTTGAGCGGAACAATGTGGTCAAGGTCAAGCGCGGAAGAATCTGTAAATATGTCACCTGAATACGGGTCATACCACTCACCAACGGCGACTTGGCAGCCTTTATTGGTTTTAAACTCGACAGGAATGTTAGATGCTGATATCAACATTTCATGACGTGTATTCTGGCAGTCGCTGTCATCATCAATCCAATGCGGCCAATCTGCCCTGTCATATTCAGATGTAAAGGCTCTACCTTCGTTTAACGCCTCTTTTTCAGCCTGCTGATATGCCGATTTTGCTTTGGGTAATCGACCACCGCTTTCAAGACAATCTTCAATAGTACTAAAGGCTTCGAAATTCTTAGTTCGACTATAAGATGCGCTCGACGTGTCATGACATATACCAGAATTACTCTTTTTTACTTGGGCATTAGCATCACTGGGAAATGTGCATGCAAATATAAACAAACTCAGTAGGATGAGTATCGGTGTGTTGCGATTCATGATTGCCTTGTTCTTGTTTCTTTTACACTTACCCTATATTGCCAAGGTTATTGGTTATTATCACCTTTAAACGAGTTCCTTATTTTTCCGATATTGGTAATACCTGAACGAGACAAGCTGGTAGGATTGAAGAAACGTCCTTCTTTGTACTTTACGAGTCTCGCGACAACAGGCGCAGCAATTAATAGGAACATCGTTGCAAATGCCCTTGCGCTGCGTCGCGATTCTGCGTTTTTTCCTGGAGGTGAAAGTAACCACCATATCGCCAACATCGTAAGCGTGCCCCAAAACACTTTCGTCACAAACACAACAGGAAACATTCCTCTAACACCCGATTTCCATGTGTACTGAAGGACTCCCAACAAACATGCTAAAACCGCGATGCCGGACAATATAAAATACAGGTCTACAGAAAAATTGAAAATCATCCAGACGAAGCCAATTGCAGCTGGTGAGGCAATCATGCCAAAACACAATGCTAGGTCATCGAAGTTGTAAAATACCGTTGTATTTTGCCTGAACCCACTTATGGTTCCCCAAAGAACAATGACCAACATTACGATGATAATAGCGTCATACTGCTCAGAGCTGATTGATTTTAGTCCTGTTTCATCTTTGATTGTTTCCGCTTTATCTTGTACCGCTTCTGGCAGCGTTTGTTGGTTTTGATTTGTTTGCGCAATAACGTTTGGCGACAAAAAACACAACATAATTACAGAGACAATTACGTAAGCTAATCGACACCTCATAGCTGAATTTCCTTATTTTTTAGTACTGCTTTAATATCTTCAACCTGAATCGTAGTTAATGCCAACTCGGTGTTTGCGTTTTCAGAAATGATACGATTTGATTGATGAATTATGGCTCGCTCGAACAGATTTCTCGCAAGGCGACCGTTCGCGAAGTTCTTTTTCTTTCTACTGATGGCGATGTTGTAAACTTTAGTTAGGAACTGTCTTGCATTATCATCAAGCACATACCCGCTCTGTTTGCAGATAAGGTCAGAGATAGATAAAAGCTCGTTAGCGTTATAGTCAGGGAAGTCGATAAAGCGGTTAAAACGCGATGCAAGCCCCGGGTTTACTTGAAGCATCGCATTCATTTCTTTTTGGTAACCAGCCATAATAACTACCAAATCGTCACGACGGTCTTCCATGAGTTTAAGTAATGTCGCTATGGCTTCCTCGCCATACTGGTCTCGGTCGTCTTTTACTAACGCATAAGCTTCATCTATGAATAGTACGCCTCCAGTTGCCTCATCTACTATATCAGTTACCTTGATACCTGTTTGCCCCACAAACCCCGCGACTAGTCCCGAACGGTCAGTTTCTACCATGTGACCTTTGGACAACACACCTAATGTGCCTAAGATACTAGCAATCTGACGAGCGATGGTCGTTTTACCTGTGCCCGGATTCCCTGTTAATACCATGTGAAGGCTTATAGATAACTCAGGTAAATCATGTTCACGCCTGATTTTTTGTACCTTAACAAGGTTAATAAGGCTTTTGATTTCTTTTTTAACCGCGCCTAAACCGATAAAAGCATCTAACTCCTCCATAAGAGTTTCAAGTGCCTTATGGCTGGCTTTTACATCTTCAACCTTGGCCCATTCTTCAGGGTTTTCCACATCTCGTCTTGCACAAGGGCGGTTATCTTTTAAATAGCCTTCATAACCCAACTTTCCCTGTTCATCATAAACTTTCCCCTTCCCATGCAGTTTATTATCTACCCAAGTTCCTTCACTGAACTTGATTCCGTTTGGAAAATAAGCGGTGCCTTCGCCTTCAAAATCACCCTCCGCAAATTCACCAACATAAAGTAAGTGCCCTTCTTCTGCGAACAAAACGCCCTTACCGTGAAACTGCTGCGTGACTGGGTGCACCGTGCCGACGTATTCAATGTTGCCATTGTCGTAGAAAAACTGAACGCGTTCTAAGTCACTCATAATGCGCTACTCTACTCCTAACAGCTCGCTAAGACATTGGTCTAGTTCAAATAAACCCTGTTTGACTTCGTAATGGTCCTGCTCTAGGTCGTCGGTAAGCTCTATCACCTTCTCGATGACAATGATGCTTTTATATGCATGCGCATGAACGTCGATCTCATACTGTGATGCCACCGCTTCCATCTCGCTACAAATGTCGTTTAACGCACGGTGTGCCTTTCGTCTTCCACTGGCGTACTGCATCATGATGTTGTCACCATCCTCGACAGTAATTTCACAAACAAGTGACATCGTATCTGGATAATCGTAGATTCTTGCAGTATCCGAAATCGCGAATAAAAATGCCGCGTTTGAGTAATTTGTTGTTTTTGCTTTTGACACGATTTTAAATCGTGTCGTATCACCGTCTCGTTTGATTTTGCTCTGGGACAGTGTTGGTATAGTTAGGAAGTTGAATGTATCTTGGGTTATATCGTCAAGTAGCGCACCAAAATATGAAGAAATAGCATTTTTCCTATCTTCGTCCGTACCTGCTCGTGAGCTCGAATATGAAGAATCATCATCATCTACCGAGGTTAATTGAAGTCCTTGTGCGATGCGCTTAACTTTGTGCATTTCAGCGTCGTCAAAATCTCCACTTCCATCCTCATCAACAACATTGGCTAACAGCGTTAAAAAGGCTTCTGGCTGTTTGTTATCGGCTTCAGCGCGTTCTATTAGTCGAATGAATTCTGTAAGATGCGGATCTTCTTCGTGGTTATCCCAATCTAGTGAGTCAAGCAACAAAAAATCTAGACTCTCGGTGCGATATATAAGTGAAAAGAGTGGCTCGTAAGCAATCTGAAAGCACGTAAATC
>NZ_JACSOE010000069.1:0-19792 GCF_014349115.1 Alteromonas sp. BZK5
TTTGCTTTGCTAATTGTTTAAAGTCGTCGGCTGTATGCATATCAAAATCACTCGAATATGAATACCACTATTAGATCAAACTTTTAAGACAATTGGTATTATTTATTTTCCGCAGATATAAAAAAACCCCGACAAAACTGTCGGGGTTAAAGCAAAGGTTTGAAAACAGCTTTCTCACCTCTGTACCCTACATGTGTAATATTACAACAAAGCACAGAAAAGGCAAGGGTGTTATGTAATTAAATTACCAAATTTAATGAATATAACGCGCCTTTTAATGTAAAAACTGTAATCTAATTACCAAACTAGTGCGCTTCATCCCAGTTTTCGCCCACACCAGCCTCAACAACCAGCGGAACATTTAGCGTAGCTGCGCTTTCCATAAGAGCAGTAATAGTAGAGACATAGGTTTCCACTTTGTCTTCTTTTATTTCAAAAACCAATTCATCGTGCACCTGCATCATCATTGTCACATCATCAGATGCATTTTTCCTAATCCAGTCATCAACTTTGATCATTGCCATCTTAATGATGTCCGCAGCCGTGCCTTGCATAGGCGCGTTTATCGCTGCGCGCTCTGCGCCTTTTCTACGTGCACCATTACTGGCTTTAATATCAGGCAAATAAAGTCTGCGACCAAATACGGTTTCTACATAACCTTTTTCTTTCGCGCTCTCACGTGTTGAATCCATGTATTCAAGCACGCCTGGGTAGCGCTCGAAGTAAAGATCCATATATTTTTGTGCTTCATTACGTGGAATATTAAGTTGCTTCGACAACCCAAAGGCACTCATACCGTAAATTAAGCCAAAGTTAATCGCTTTTGCACTGCGACGCTGTTCAGTGGTTACTTCATCAAGTGGCACACCAAAAACTTCCGCTGCGGTTGCTTTATGAATATCTTTACCATGCGCAAAGGCATCTAACAGACCTTTATCGCCAGAAAGGTGCGCCATAATGCGCAGCTCAATTTGTGAGTAGTCGGCTGCGACGAACTTATTTCCTTCTCTTGGTACAAATGCCTGACGTACGCGGCGACCTTCCTCATTTCGGATAGGGATGTTCTGTAAGTTAGGATCGGTGGAAGAGAGTCGTCCCGTGGCGGTTACTGCTTGGTGATAAGAAGTATGCACTCGACCCGTACGATGATTGATCATCTTAGGAAGTTTATCCGTGTAGGTATTCTTTAGCTTGGTTAGGCCACGGTATTCCATGATCTTCTTCGGCAACGGGTACTCAAGCGCAAGTTCTTGCAGTACGTCCTCAGAAGTAGACGGCGCCCCTTTAGGCGTTTTCTTTATGATCGGTAGCGACATTTTTTCGAACAATACATGTTGAAGCTGCTTAGTCGAACCTAAGTTGAATGGCTCGCCAGCTTCCTCATGTACTTCACTTTCAAGCTCGGCAATCCGTGTGGCAAGATCCTGGCTTTGCTGACGCAGCCTTTGGCTGTCTATCAATACACCTTCCTGTTCCATACGAGAAAGTACACAGGCTAGGGGAACCTCAACATCTATCAATAGATTTTTAAGCTCAGGAATTTCTTTTAACTTAGTCCAAATAGCGTTGTGTAAGCGAAGCGTGATATCAGCATCTTCTGCGGCATAAGGCCCAGCTTCTTCAAGGCTAATTTGATTAAACGTTAGCTGTTTTGCGCCTTTACCCGCAATCTCTTCAAAGTGAATAGTTTTATGACCAAGGTAGGCTAGGGCAAGCGAGTCCATATCATGGCGCTGCGCAGTACTGTTTAGTACATAACTTTCAAGCATGGTGTCAAAGCCGATGCCGTTTAAGGTAATGTCATAGTTCGCTAACACATTTTTGTCGTATTTTATGTGTTGGCCTACTTTGATCACGGTGTCCGATTCTAAAATAGGCTTTAATGCGTGTAATACAAATTCTCGTGATAGCTGGGCGGGTGCATCTGGGTAATCGTGAGCAACAGGCACATAAGCGGCTTCACCTTCCTCTATACAAAATGAAACACCAACTAACTCCGCATCCATGTAGTTAAGGCTGGTTGTCTCGGTATCAAAAGCGATGAGTTCGGCTTTTTCTAGCTTCGCTAACCAAGCGTTAAAACGCGCCTCATCAAGCACGGTCTCATACTTCGACTTATCTATCTCTACCGATTCACTTTGTTCGCTCTCTTCTGCGCTATCGCTCTTTTCCTCGTTGGCGTTTGCGTTGGCACTAGAGGTATCTCCGCCGGCTACAAGCGCGCTTACTTCCGCGTGCCAGCGTTTGAACTCGTATTCGGCAAACAGATCGCGAAGTTGTTCGTTATCGGCCTGACACGGCATCAACGTCTCAACGTCGTAGTCAAGGTCAAGATCGATGCTGATAGTAGCTAGGGTATAAGAAAGCCGAGCTTGCTCTTCGTATTCCTGCATTTTAGCCGCCATCGACTTACTGCCTCTAAACGACAGATCTGCAATTTTATCCAGGTTCTTATATATGTCGTCGATACCGCCAATACCGTTTAACAAGGCTTGAGCACTTTTATCACCTACACCAGGTACACCTGGGATGTTATCGACTTTATCGCCCTTAAGCGCAAGGAAGTCGATCACAAGCTCCGGTGGAATACCAAACTTCGTATTTACACCTTCGACATCCATCAGTTGGTTTGTCATGGTGTTGATTAAGGTGACATGTTCATTTACTAGTTGCGCCATGTCTTTATCGCCGGTGCTGATAAGGGTATCAATACCTTTTTCTGTGGCGTGTTTGGCTAACGTGCCAATCACGTCATCAGCTTCTACACCCGATTCAACAATAACAGGTAATCCCATTGCCTTAATGATGGCGTGCAACGGTTCGATTTGGCTTCTTAGCTCATCCGGCATCGGAGGACGGTTCGCTTTGTACTCTTTATAGATGTCATCGCGAAAGGTCTTGCCTTTAGCATCAAAAATCACCGCCATATGCGTCGGGTTGTATTGTTTGATCAAGCTTTTTAGCATGTTCACAACACCATAAATAGCACCGGTGTCTTGGCCTTTTGAGTTGGTTAAAGGTGGTAAACCGTGAAAGGCACGAAAAAGATATGACGATCCATCGACAAGAATAAATGGAGGCTTTTTAGAATCAGGCATAGATGGCGATTTTCCAATAGAGAATATGAGCGCAAGGATGCCACAGGCTAGGGCAGATCGCCATATCATGAAGGAACATTAAGGTCGATAGCGGATCGCATTTCGCCTGTGGATAACTTTGTGATCTAAAATTTTGGGCACAGTGATCCGGATGATCTTTGTCAAGTTAAAGATCACCTTTCAAATCAAGAAAAATAAGGGAATGAGACTTAGGTGTGAAAACAGCGTACCTGCTACTTACCATTCCATTTTATGTGGATAACTTGGTGTACGTTTATTTTTGGTTTAACCAAGTTGGTCAAGTAATGTAGCATAACCATTAACAATGTATACACGTATTATTAAGAACTTTTTTTGAACAGTTGTGTATTTAATAGCCAAATATTGAATAAGTAGATGGCATAGCGTCTAGGAGGACAATATGAAACAAGTAGCCGTTATTTTAAGTGGTAGTGGTGTGTTTGACGGGGCTGAGTTACACGAAGCGGTATTGACACTTTTAGCCATTGAGCAAGAAGGCGCGTCTTACCAATGTTTTGCTCCAGATGTAAACCAACTGCACGTGGTGAATCATTTTACCGGCGAAGTATCAGAAGGCGAAACCCGAAATGTGTTAGTAGAATCGGCCCGTATTGCCCGGGGTGATATAAAACCCGTGACTGAGTGCGACGTAACTGCTTTTGACACACTTATTTTACCTGGTGGCTTTGGCGCTGCGAAGAACCTGTGCACGTTTGCTGTAGACGGTGAAAAGTGTACATTTGATGAAGAGGTGCTGACAGTGTGCAAAGCCTTTGCACAAGCTAAAAAGCCCGCAGCGTATGCGTGTATTGCACCTGCGCTAGCAGCAAAAGTGTATGGCAACAAAACTAAACTGACCATTGGCAATGACGAAGCAACGGCTGGTGGGTTGAATGCCTTAGGAGCAACGCATGTAGAGTGCCCAGTTGATGAGGTGGTAGTTGATAATGACGCAAAGCTTGTTACTACACCTGCGTATATGCTGGCGCAAAGCATTAGTGAAGCCAATGCGAGTATTACTAAAATGGTTAAAACCGTGCTTGCTATGAAATAGGAAACTAAAAAAATAAAAGTGGTTGGTTTTTTCCTAGTGAAAAGATCAGGTGTCTTTATGTGTAATTAGCCTAATGTAGTGGGGAGACAAAGGTTTCCCCTTGTTCATTATAGTCCTATAATCAAAACCCTATGCGTAACGTATAGGATTTCATTACCTTGTTTCACGTAGATAGATTCGCTTTTTGAAACCATATCAAAAAGCACATTGTAACTGGGGCTCAGTAGTCCTTATGCGCACTATAAAAATAAAGGCATAACAAACAATGCACTACCGTGCCATCATACGAATACTTGGGTTATTAATTGCGCTTTTTAGCGTAACCATGATCCCACCCGCTATCGTGTCGTTGATTTATCAAGATGGCAGTGGCCTGCCTTTTATCCTCGCATTTATATTTTGTGTCATCGGCGGTATGGCATTGTGGTATCCCAACCGTCAGCAGAAAAATGACTTAAGAGCACGAGAAGGGTTTCTGATTGTTGCGCTGTTTTGGTCAGTACTAGCAAGCGTGGGGGCAATTCCACTTATCTTGCTAGAGCAACCAAGCATGACGGTAACCGATGCTTTCTTTGAGTCATTTTCTGGCCTGACTACCACTGGAGCTACGGTTATTGAGGGGATAGATTTTCTTCCTCATTCAGTACAGTTTTACCGTCAACAACTTCAGTGGTTAGGTGGCATGGGTATCATCGTACTCGCAGTTGCCATTTTACCTATCCTTGGAGTAGGGGGAATGCAGCTTTATCGGGCAGAAACTCCTGGCCCAGTTAAAGATAATAAAATGACTCCGCGTATTGCCGATACGGCAAAGCATTTGTGGTACATCTACCTATCCATAACCATTGCATGTGCCGGTGCATACTGGCTTGCGGGAATGAATGTTTTTGATGCGATTTGCCATTCTTTCTCAACGGTTGCTATTGGTGGCTTTTCGAACCACGACGCCAGCTTAGGCTATTTTAATAGTCCTATGGTAAACGTGGTGTGTACCGTGTTTTTGCTTATTGCTGCGTTAAACTTCTCATTACACTATGCGGCGGTGAGCTCTCGTTCGGTTAAAGGCTATTTTAACGATCCAGAGTTTAAGGCGTTTTTTATCATTCAAGCCTCACTCATCGGGATTTGTTTCCTAGTACTTACGCTATCAGGCTACTATAGCTCGGCAGAGCAGGCTTTAGACCAAGCTATGATCCAAGCGGTATCTATTAGTACCACTGCCGGGTTTGCAACCACTGATTTTTCAGTCTGGCCGGCATTCCTCCCTATTATGCTTATTTTTTCAAGCTTTATCGGCGGGTGCGCAAGTTCCACGGGTGGGGGCTTAAAAGTAGTACGCGTCTGCTTACTGTTTCTACAAGGCAAGCGTGAGGTTGATAGGCTAATTCACCCGAAAGCGGTATACAGCGTTAAGTTTGGCGACCGTGCCATGCCTGACAGAGTAGTAGAGGCCGTATGGGGGTTCTTTTCAGCTTATGCAGTGGTGTTTGTTGTCATCATGATAGGCTTGATTGCCACGGGTTTAGATAACCTAAGCGCCTTTACCGCTACTGCGGCCATGCTGAATAACTTAGGTCCGGGATTGGGGAGCGTTGCAGCTAACTATGCTGATGTTACTGACGCAGGCAAGTGGATACTGGTGATTGCCATGGTATTTGGGCGACTAGAGGTCTTCTCATTGCTGGTCTTGTTCTCACCAACGTTCTGGCGCAGTTAACAAATAAACCGGTAGTTTTAATACGAGCTAAAAAAAGGGCGATAAATATCGCCCTTTATTTTTATGTCTTCAACTTTTAATCTTGCGGCACCTATGACGCTTTGCAAAAGCGCTAGCCAAAGAAAAATGCGCTGGGTTGGAACAGCTTTTCCACGTCGTTGATGTACTTCTTATCAACCAAGAACAAAATTACATGGTCGTTTGCTTCAATCTTGGTATCGCTGTGAGCAATAATCACCTGATCGTCTCGAACAATAGCCCCAATCGTGGTACCTGGCGGTAGTTTAATATCGCCTATTTGTTTGCCAACCACCTTAGAGGTATTTTCATCACCGTGCGCTATCGCTTCAATAGCCTCGGCAGCACCTCGTCGTAATGAGTACACGTTTACAATGTCACCGCGACGTACGTGAGTCAGTAGCGCCGAAATAGTGGCTTGTTGAGGTGAAAACGCGATATCTATCTCACCGCCTTGCACCAAGTCCACATAAGCACTTCGCTGGATAAGCACCATGGCTTTTTGTGCACCCATACGCTTTGCCAGCATGGCTGACATGATATTCGCTTCATCGTCGTTGGTAACGGCTATGAAAGCGTCAACTTGCTCGATGTTTTCTTCACTTAGCAATTCAGGATCAGACGCGTCACCGCTAAATACAATGGTTTTATCTAAGTTCGCAGATAAATATTTGGCCCTTTCTGGGCTGTATTCAATAAGCTTAACGTTATGATTGTGCTCTAATTTTTTCGCTAGGCCTGCACCAATCAAGCCACCACCGGCTATCATAATTCGTTTGTAGCTTGATTCGAGCTTTTGAAGCTCACTCATTACTGCGCGAATGTGCTTGGTAGCGGCAATAAAGAACACTTCATCATCGGCCTCAATAACCGTGGTACCTAACGGGCGAATAGGGCGGCCGCGTCGGTAAATGGCAGCAACCCGAGTTTCAACGTTAGGCATGTGGTCTTTAAGCGCAGATAACGCGTGGCCTACCAATAAGCCACCGTAATAGGCTTTAACCGCAACAAGGCTGGCCTTGCCTTCAGCAAACTCAACCACCTGAAGTGCACCCGGGTAGTCAATAAGACGTTTGATGGCCTTAGTTACCAACTGCTCAGGAGCGATAATGTGGTCAACGGGAATGTCTTGCTGCTTATATAGCTGCTCTTGGTAAATTATGTACTGTTCAGAGCGCACGCGAGCGATTTTAGTGGGTGTTTTAAATAGGCTGTAGGCCACCTGACAGGCCAACATATTGCTTTCATCACTATTGGTTACGGCAATCAGCATATCTGCATCTTCTGCACCGGCCTTACGCAACACATCAGGGTGTGATCCCACGCCTGTTACTACTTGTAAATCAAGACGGTCTTGAAGTGCGCGCAATATAGTGGGGTCAGAGTCAATAACCGTTATTTCGTTATTCTCACCCACTAAGTTTTCAGCAAGTGTTCCGCCTACTTGGCCGGCCCCTAAAATGATGATCTTCATCGTTATTATTTTGCCTTCATATTCGTGCAAGTCTTAACTGTGTGACGTTGCACAACTATTGAACTCAGTCTGCTGACTTTACCAGCCTCGCATAATAGAAACCATCCATTTGTTGCTCCCCTGGCGTTATCTGGCGCCCGGGTTTATCAACGGTTTCTGTTTTCACTATGGGCGATAACGAGGCATCTGGAGTGTCGGCGAGAAACTGCTGTATTTGCGCCATGTTCTCTTTTGGCAAAATAGAACATGTTGCATAAAGCAGCGTGCCGCCTGGCTTTAATAGACCCCACAATGTTTCTAATATGCGCCGTTGAAGCTGTGCTAAGTTGTCGATGTCATTGGCTTTTCGAAGCCAGCGAATATCTGGATGACGTCTAATCACGCCGGTAGCAGAGCAGGGGGCATCCAGTAATATTCTGTCGAAGGGCTTTCCGTCCCACCAGGTATCAGGATTAGCTGCATCACCTTGCTTGATATCGACAGTGTGCTTAAGGCGAGTCATGTTTTCTTCTACCCGTTTTAGGCGTGTAGCATCAGCATCAAGCGCTAATACGTACTGTGTATCAGGTGCAGACTCAACAATGTGCCCTGTTTTTCCGCCTGGTGCGGCGCAACAGTCTAGAATGCGTTCGTTCGCTTGAGGCTTTAGGTAATGTGCGGCTAATTGCGCTGCCCCATCTTGTACCGCAAAGTGACCTTTTTCAAAACCAGGCAGGGCAGTAATATCTTCTCGCTTAGTCAGAATTACCGCATCAGCGTGGTTTGCGCTAAGGGTATATTCAACCCCTGCTTTATCTAACGCCTGAGTAAATGCTGCCAAGGATGTTTGCAACTTATTTACGCGAAGCCAAATGGGGGCCATGGCATTCGTTTCAGTACGTACCTGCTCGGCGTCGTCACCATAGGCGTTCTCTATTGCCTTAAACAACCACTTTGGCAAGCCGCTGTTTATGATTGCGTCGTCTACAGGTTTGTCTGCAAGGTTCTCTCGCTGAAAATTACGCAGTACCGCATTAACTAACCCTTTTAACCCTGCGGCATTTAAATAAGATGCTGCGGCGACGGTTTCGCCAACGGCGGCGTGGTTGCTAACGCGGGAAAAATTAAGCTGGTACAAACCAAGAAGAATAAGGTGTTCTATGACTTTCTTGTTGCCTTTTAGAGGCCTATCCAACAAAGAGCGCAGCCAGTGCTGTAAAAGGGGAAGGCGACGCATTACCCCTAGTGACATCTCTTGAATCCATGCGTTATCTTTGGCGTTGTGTCTGCGCTGAACGCGCTCTAAGCACTCACGAGATGACTTGCCTTGTTCTAAAATTTGGTAGATGACCCACGCGCAATCTGCGCGCAGGTTCTTTTGTTTGGGAAGGGGTAATGGTTTCACGTTTAGTCCGCTTGTGTCAGACAACGGCCCACTTCAAACCACGTTTGGCGAGCATTGATAACGTCTGACGCTGGAAGCGCCTTTTTACCTGGAATTTGAAGTGATGTTATGCAAAGCGCATCGCGCCCTGTAGCGATAGTAATGCCTTCTTTATTGGCACCGATTACCGTACCTGGCGTTACATTTTTATTTAGAGGAACAACGCCGGCAGACCATACTTTAACGTTCTGATCTTCGACCTGCATCCACGTTACAGGCCAAGGGTTGAAGGCGCGGATATTTCGCTCTATTTGCTCAGCATCGTCTGCCCAATTAATCAGGGCTTCTTCTTTTGATAGCTTTTTCGCGTAGGTCGCTTGAGAGTCGTCTTGTTTGGTGGGCGTGTAACGATCAAATTCATTAACGACCTCAACCAACGCTTGTGGTCCTAGCTCTGCAAGCTTTTCATATAAGGTGGCGCTGGTATCTTCAGAGGTAATAGGTAATGTTGCTATGTGAAGCATGTCACCCGTGTCTAAACCTTCGTCCATTTGCATTATGGTTACGCCAGTCTCAGCGTCACCTGCCCAGATTGAACGCTGTATTGGTGCCGCGCCTCGCCACTTGGGCAGAATAGAGCCGTGCACGTTAATGCACCCTAGCTTAGGTGCATTTAACACCGCGGTAGGCAGTATCAGTCCGTAAGCAACAACTACCATTAAATCGGCATTGAGCGAGGCTAATTCTTCCTGAGCGTCTTGAGCTTTAAGCGACTGAGGCTGGTAAACTGGAATGGCGTTTTCTTCTGCTAATACTTTAACCGGACTGGCGGTAAGCTTTTTACCTCGCCCTGCGGGTCTATCAGGCTGAGTGTAAACAGCAATGACTTCGTGCTCGCTCTCGAGTAACGCTGATAGATGTTTAGCTGCAAAATCCGGAGTACCGGCAAAAATCACTTTCAATGGAGTTGTCACGTTATTCCTTAGGCTTTTGCAGCAAGACGCGCTTCTTTCTCAAGCTTTTTACGAATACGTTGGCGCTTAAGCGGTGAAAGGTAATCAATAAACAATTTGCCTTTTAGATGATCCAGCTCGTGCTGAATACAAATCGCTAACAAACCTTCTGCATCCAACTCAAAGCTTTCGCCATTTTGATCTAGCGCTTTTACGGTAATTGATTCGGCGCGCTCAACTTTCGCGTAATTACCCGGCACTGATAAACAGCCTTCTTCGCTAATCGTGGAGCCATCTTTACGAATGATTTCAGGGTTAATAAATACGCGTGGCTCGTTTTGATCTTCCGATACGTCCATTACAACAACTTGAACGTGGCGGTTAACTTGCGTTGCAGCAAGGCCAATACCGTTCTCGTCTTTCATGGTTTTGAACATGTCCGATACCAATTGTTTAATTTCGTCGTTAACCTCTTCAACCGGCTTAGCTACCGTGCGAAGACGTTCATCAGGAAAACTTAATACGTCTAAAATTGCCATTTCTCGCTTACTTCACCTTTTCGCTGTATAAATTCATATACGATCTAATTGCCAGCACACTTTACAGTGCTTATTAAGTTACTATTCTAACGTATATCGGGCTGTTTCGTGCAGTTTTTTACCGAAACCCTATTAGAATACCTAGTTATGCCGATATAGTGCTATTGTCTGAAAAATCAACAATAAGTGACAGTGAATAATTTGCAGGTGGTTAATTTGAAAAAGCGATTGATTTACGCGCGTCGTGCAGCATTGTTTATCTTAGGTGCACTGCTTTCTTTGCCTACCTTTGCGCTGCAGCTAAAAGAGAGCGCGCCAGAAACCTACACAGTAAAGCGTGGAGACACGCTATGGGCAATCGCTAACGTCTTTCTCAACGAGCCTTGGCTCTGGCCTGAATTATGGCGAACCAACACCCAAATCGACAATCCACACCTTATTTACCCGGGCGATGTTATCGTCGTTGGGTATGTTGATGGGCAGCCTGTATTAAGTGTAAAGCGCGACAAACCTTCCTATAAGCTTTCCCCGGCTACCGATAAGCGAGTAAAACCGAAGCCTGTTGATGTGTTGTCGTGGACAACTATCTCGCCATTTATAAGACAACATATGCTGCTAGACGAGGAAAGCTATGCTTCGCTACCTAAATTGCTGGGTAATCAGGATGGAAACGTAAGGTTTGCGTCTGATGATTTTGTGTTAAGCCAGCAACAATTCAGTACCGACGATCAGTACAGAGTAGTAAGAAAGCACGCTACGATTAGAAATCTTGATGGGGAAATCCTTGGTATTCAAGTTACCCATGTTTCAACAGCTTCACTAGTGGAAAAAGATGAAGGTAGCAACACGATGTTGCTTTTCATCGACGATGCGAACCAAGAAGCTAAGCGCGGTGATAAGTTAATGGCGGGTGGATTTGAACATCCTGAAGGCTTTGAACTTGTTCCGGCTACTTCGCAGCGAGGCGCAATAGTTGGAGATTTGCATGATCACGATTTACTTGGCAAATACGACGTTGTCATTCTTGATTTAGGCAGTATGGAAGTAGCGCCAGGTACGGTCCTGGGGCTTTACTCACAAGGTCCAGCCATTATTGACGAAGAAAGTCCACGCTATGTAGATGAACCCGGCGCTAACACTGGTGGTGAGTGGTTTATCGATACGGTATCGCAACCCGCGCTTAAAGTAGGTGAAGTTGTTGTGTTTAAAACATTTGATGCGGCAAGTTACGGATTAATTACGCGAGCGAATAAGGGGATAAAGCGCGGCTTCATTGTCGCCAAGCCTTAAACGTTGCATGGTTCATTGTCGCTCGCATTAGGAGCGATAATGGCACCACAATCTTCTCAGTTAGACAGCGAAGCATTAGCATGGATAGCACTGGCTTCCGCTCAGCGTGTTTCACCTAAACTATGGCTACAGGCTCTCAAAAAATATCAACTTTCTACTGTCGATTTAGGCAGCAACACGTCTTCGCTGCCTAACGAGGTTAAACAACTCACCAACAACATTTCACCGCCTCTTATTGATGCAGCAATAAACTGGCTGCAAGCGAGCGACAATAGACACATCGTGCCGTTGTCATCGCCTCACTATCCAGAATCACTTAAGCAATTGGATAGTCCACCCCTTGTGCTATTTGCTACAGGAAATAAAGCACATTTGCAAAAACCACAGATTGCTATAGTGGGAAGCAGAAGGGCCAGCCTTCAGGGTAAACGTACCGCAAACGACATTGCTTATGGATTATCTAGTAGTGGAGTTGTAGTGACGAGCGGCCTTGCCATGGGCATTGATAGCGCCGCACACCAAGGCGCCTTGTCTGGTAGCACCGGAACCATTGCGGTAATGGGTACGGGACCTGAAAAGGTATATCCGGCTAAAAATAGTAAGCTCTATGAAGCTATCAACAATGACGGAGGTGTCACCGTTACAGAGTTTTTTCCGGGGCAGGGACCTAAGCCTTGGCATTTTCCAAGGCGAAATCGAATTATCGCAGCGTTATCCCTTGGAACCTTAGTGGTAGAGGCAAAAATTAAGAGTGGCACCTTGATAACTGCGAATTTGGCCGCAGATATGGGGCGAGAAGTATTCGCTGTGCCAGGCAATATCGCTAACGCTTACGCTGAAGGTTGCCACTGGTTAATCCAACAGGGCGCCAAATTAGTAACAAATATAAGCGATATTCTAGATGAAGTTGGCGTTCAACCTGAACAACTAGGCTTGAATGTTGACGAGCAAAACGAAAAAAGTACAGCGAATAGCTTGGCAACCGATAAATTATTAGCTAGTGTGGATTATGACATCACCGCTATTGATGTCATAGCCCAGCGCAATGCCTTATCTGTATCGCAAGCAATGGCATCATTATTAGAATATGAGTTGCGTGGTTTAGTGGCCGCTGTCCCTGGTGGTTACGTTAAATTGAGGGGAAAATAATATGTTCGATATCCTCATGTATCTGTTTGAAAACTTCATTCACAGTGAAACGGAAATTCGTGTTGACCAAGACGAGTTAACGGAAGAGCTTGTGCGCGCAGGATTTCATCACGATGAGATTTATAAAGCCCTCGCATGGTTAGAAAAGTTAGCGGCACTGCAAGAGACGGACATCAAACCGTACTTTTGCAAAGGTATTAGCACTAGCTTAAGCCGTATTTACACGCATGAAGAACAAATGCGTTTAGATGTGGAATGTCGCGGTTTTCTTATGTTCTTAGAACAGGTTAATGTGTTGGATGCCTCCACACGCGAAATGGTTATAGATCGCGTTATGGAAATTGATTCCAATGAATTTTGCTTGGAAGACCTGAAGTGGGTTGTGCTAATGGTACTATTCAACGTACCTGGCAAAGAGAAAGCCTACGCACAAATGGAAGATCTTTTGTTCGAAGAGCCAGATGGTGTTCTGCATTAATGCAGTTGTAGTCACTGGTATTTGAATCTTTACTTAAAAATGCGCTGTGAAATTACAGCGCGTTTAAGGCCGTAACGTCCAATACATGTCTAAAATAGACCATTCACTCTTTTCAGCGCACGAGCATGCTCTCGATGATAATTTCGGAGATTGCCCCGAGTGCGGTAAACCTCTTCATATAAAGAACAGTAAATCCGGCCCTTTTATCGGGTGTACGGGCTATCCGGAATGTAGCTTTAGTAAGCCACTTCACGATAAACAAACCACCATACTGAAAACCTTAGACGGTGTAGCCTGCCCTGAATGCGCATCCGACTTAGCCATTAAGAAAGGGCGGTTTGGCATGTTTATCGGCTGTACCAATTTTCCTTCATGCCATCACATAGAGCCCATTAAAGAAAAAGAAGATACTTTGGTGGATTGTCCAAAGTGTAAGAAAGGGCACCTAATCTCGCGTACTAATAAATACGGCAAACAGTTTTTTGCGTGCAACCATTATCCACAATGTCGATATGTGCTAAATTTCACGCCGGTAAATGAAAGCTGCCCAGACTGCGGATGGGGAGTATTGATAGACAAAAAGGGGCAGTTACAGTGTCCTCAGCCTAGTTGTGGCTTTAAAAAGTAATTATACGAACAACTATACGAAGAACTATACGTAGAGATTAAAACCATGTCTGATATCCAAAATGGGAACGTAAACACGTTTACCCCCGTTGAGGCTAACTCATCTGAAGTAGACCCTGTTGTTGCCGCGTTTCAAGCTGGCAGTTTAATCGTTTATCCAACCGAAGCGGTAATGGGCATCGGATGTGACCCCGACAATGAAGCCGCTGTAAATGCGCTGTTAGAGATAAAACAGCGACCGGTAGAAAAGGGCGTGATCTTGATTGCTGCAAACTACAGTCAGCTACTGCCTTATGTTAACGATAACGCCATTCGCCTTGACAGACGCACCGATATTTTTTCGAGCTGGCCAAGCCCTAATACTTGGCTATTACCTAAGTCGTCATCTGCGCCAGTTTGGTTAACCGGCAAGCACAGTAAAATAGCGGTGCGCGTAACTAGTCACCCTGTAGTAGTGGAATTGTGCAACAAGTTAGGTAAACCGTTAGTTTCTACAAGCGCTAACCTGACCGGCCAACCGCCAGCCACCACCATTGAAGAAGCAAAAGCCGTATTCGCTGATTCCGTTTTCTATGTCGAAGGGGAAGTAGGCGGTGCAACTAAACCCAGTACCATTCGCGATGGTGACACAGCAGAGGTAATAAGAGCATGACATCAGCAGAATTACTGGACGGTAAAAATGCCGCTGAAGTAATAGAACAAGTAAAAAGCTATTTACTAGGGCTGCAAGACACCATTTGCCAAACCCTTGAACTTGCCGATGGTAAGGGCCAGTTTGTTGAAGACAGCTGGCAGCGAGAAGAGGGTGGCGGTGGCCGCTCTCGAGTACTAAAAAATGGTGCGGTGATTGAACAAGGCGGCGTTAACTTTTCTCATGTGTTTGGTAGTCAAATGCCTGCTTCAGCAACGGCTAATCGCCCTGAGCTTGCGGGAAGAAACTTTCAAGCAATGGGTGTATCACTCGTTATTCATCCACATAACCCGTACATCCCAACGTCACATGCTAATGTTCGCTTTTTTATTGCAGAAAAAGAGGGCGAAGCACCTATCTGGTGGTTTGGCGGCGGCTTCGACTTGACGCCATTTTATCCGTTTAAAGATGACGTTTTGCATTGGCATGACACTGCAAAGAAGCTGTGCAAACCATTTGGCAATGATGTCTACCCTAAGTACAAAAAGTGGTGCGACGACTACTTTTACTTAAAGCATCGCAATGAAACTCGCGGAGTGGGCGGTTTGTTCTTCGACGACCTGAATGAATGGGGCTTTGAACAGTCATTTGCATTTATGCAGGCTGTTGGTAATGGCTTCATCGATGCTTACGTTCCTATTGTTGAACGTCGTAAGCAAACCGATTTCGGCGAAAGAGAGCGTGATTTCCAACTTTACCGCCGGGGCCGCTACGTTGAGTTTAACCTTGTATTCGACCGAGGCACTTTATTTGGACTGCAAACCGGCGGGCGTACGGAATCAATTCTAATGTCGATGCCGCCGCTCGCGCGCTGGGAGTATTGTTATACACCTGCACCGGGTAGCGCCGAAGCCAAGCTGACAGACTGGTTAAAACCTACTGATTGGTGATTAATTATTAAATAAGGCTCCGCTTAAATCCTTACGCGGACCGCCGATAGCAGCTTTCATCTTTAATGACTAAAAAACGCCGTATTAACGTTAATGCGGCGTTTTTTTTGATCTACATCAAGGTGGAATATCATCTGTGTTTCAGTGAGTTATCAAACTTGCGCTGGATCAATGTTTCTCTTAACCACAGGCGTAAAGTATCGCCATCTTAGTTAAACACAAAAGAGACACATCATGCGCAAACACTTTTTTTCTGCATCTGCACTTTGCTTTACTCTTGCTGCACTCTCACCTTTAGCTAGCGCTCACCAGCAGGGCGACTGGATTGTTCGTGGCGGTCTTACTACCGTTGCTCCTGACGGATCTACCTCTAACATCGTCGCGGGTGGAACTGATCTTGGCGTTGCCCTTAATATCGATAACGATACTCAGCTAGGTCTAAACGTAGCGTACTTTATTACTGATAACATTAATATTGAGCTGCTTGCCGCAACGCCGTTTAAGCACGACGTGAATTTTTCTGTTGCTGACCCGTTAGGGACGGGTAACCAGCTTGGAGAAGTCACGCACCTTCCACCTACGCTTACCGCAAACTACTATTTTAATGATGCCAGCTCTGCGTTTCAGCCGTACATTGGTGCTGGTATCAACTATACCTTTATCTTTGATGAAGAGTTTACAGGTGCAAATGAAACAGCTGGCTTAAGCGACCTTTCGCTTGATAATTCATTTGGCTTGTCAGCACAGGTGGGAATGGATTACCAAATTGATACCAAATGGCATGTTAATGCATCGGTTCGATTCATTGATATAGATACCGAAGCAACCTTCAAAGTGGGTGATGCTGCTGGAAAGGTAAGTGATATTGAAATAGATCCTTGGGTGTATACCTTATCGGTGGGTTACACATTCTAATTATTAGTTCCACGCCTTATTAACTATTAGGCTTTCACAATTGCACTACTTTATGCGCCATAAAGAGCGTAGACAGTAACAGGGGAGTTGCGCGTTAAAAGGTTAACCCTTTCAACGCGCTTTTTTATTTCGTATTCACCATGTGATTGGCGAGCTGATCAAGTGCGTCTATTAACTGTTGAGCTAAGGCGATATCTTCAACCGTTTTAAACATGGCTTTTCGCATGCAATACATCCACTGCGCTTTTAACTCTGGTGTTACGGTATAAGGTAGGTGGCGTGCACGCAGACGCGGGTGGCCATACTGCTGCTGGTAATCATCAGGACCACCAAGCCATAAACTTAAATAGAGAAAGAACACGTGGCGAATTCTGTTTAATGGCTGGGGGTGAATAGCTAGCAGTTCATTGGCGAGTGGATCGGTTTCCATTATGTCGTAAAACGTATTTGCTAATTCCCGTACTTTCTCCTCTCCACCTATACGTTCATATGGTGTACTCTGCGAAGCACGATTATCGCTTTTCTTCTTTATATTAAATAAGTCTCGTATTCCCATGAAAAAATTCGCTGTATTCGGAAATCCTATTGCACAGAGTTTATCACCAACTATCCATCAAATGTTTGCTGAACAAGTGGGAGAAAAGATTTCTTATGAAAAGATACTTGCGCCAGTAGACGGTTTTGTAGATGCCGCCAACGCGTTTTTAGCTCAGGAAGGCGCGGTAGGTTGTAACGTCACCATGCCTTTTAAGCTTGATGCATTCAACTTGGCAAAGGTAGACGACCAAGCAGCCAAAGATGCACAAGCTGTTAATACGCTAATGAATGGTGACAGCGGAGAAATATGGGGATACAACACTGATGGTGTAGGGCTGGTAAACGATCTGCTTAACAGCGGTGTGGAAATTAAGGGTAAGCGCGTGTTGCTTATTGGTGCCGGCGGCGCAGCCCGTGGCGTAATTTCCCCGTTATTAAAAGCAGGGGCCGCCTCTTTAACCATCACCAATAGAACCAAAGCGAAAGCTGAGGAAGTGGCAAGTGCCGCTTCAAACGCTAAAGTGCAGGTGGCTGCGCTTGAAGATATCGCAGATGTTGCGCCTCATATTATTATCAATTCAACAGCCGCCAGTTTAAGCAATGAATTGCCGTGCCGTTTAAATGATGGTGTTTTACAAAACTGTGAAGTGGTGTACGACATGGTTTATAAAAACTCACCCACGCGCTTTATGAGAGATGCGGCCGAACTTGGTGTCAAAACGCAAATAGATGGATTAGGGATGCTGGTTGAGCAAGCGGCTGAAGCTTTCTACATATGGACACAAAAGCG
The DNA here is from genome assembly GCF_014349115.1 of Alteromonas sp. BZK5. NCBI lineage: Bacteria > Pseudomonadati > Pseudomonadota > Gammaproteobacteria > Alteromonadales > Alteromonadaceae > Alteromonas > Alteromonas sp. BZK5. The sequence goes on from NZ_JACSOE010000069.1 coordinate 17,605, forward strand.
CCCCGATACTTCAGATATTGTAAAACGTGTCAGGGCTATCGTTGAGCAAGGTGAGAAGCGAAACTAGTTCGCTTCTTCAAGGTACTCATCTTTCAATACAACATAGTTAACGGCAGATTGTTTCAGGAATGCCATTTCGGCGTCGTTGAGCGGCCTTTTCTTTTGCATGGGGTTTCCCACGTAAAGAAATCCGCTTTCTAATCTTTTGTTCGGCGGTACTAATGTACCTGCACCAATAAACACATCGTCTTCAACAACAACACCATCCATTACAATAGCGCCCATGCCAACGAGAATTCGATTACCCAACTGGCAGCCGTGCAGCATACACTTATGCCCAACGGTAACGTCCTCACCAATAATAAGTGGGAAGCCGTTGGGGTTTTTCTCAGATTTACGGGTAACGTGTAAAACACTGCCATCTTGAATATTAGAACGGGCACCAATACGAATTTTGTTCACGTCGCCACGAGCTGCAACCAGCGGCCAAATACTCGCATCATCTTCTAAAACTACATCACCGACGATTCTTGCCGAGCCATCAACATAGACATTCTTTCCTAATGTAGGAGAAACACCTTTAAAACTATCAATCGATTTATGCATTACACACTCATATAAATTGCGCAGAAAGTGAATTACGCAAACTCTAACAGCAATGCCGATGAGTTAGTACTAGTAGGGTGGTTACAGAGCCTACCTGTAATGCTTTAAGCATCAGATAACTATCCTACGTTGCAACACGCGAAGAGGAGGGTAGTAAATCACAAAGAGAAAAATGATAATGTAGTTTGCTAATAGAATTTATCGAGACGTTGTAATGCCCAAGCGCTATGTATTTTTCACTGCCCTTTCCTATGCGTATCCTATTTATAGACCACTACAAGAGGCCATTAGGGCTAGAGGTGACGAAGTAGCGTGGTTTTTGGAAGGAGAATGTCCCGATCTATTGAAGCCTGATGAAATTCGCCTTCATACTATTAATGATGTTATTGAATACAACCCCTTAGCCATATTTGCGTGTGGAAATATCATCTATCACTTTTTGCCAGGTATAAAGGTATCAGTCTTTCACGGTTACCCGATTGGCAAGCGGGGGGAGAAGACTAGCGCTACAGATGATCACTTCTCTATTCGCGGGTGGTTTGATATGTACTGTACTCAGGGGCCAAGTAGCACAGAGTATTTTAAGCAGCTTGAAGCAAAGCATCAGTTTTTTAAAGTGTATCAAACAGGTTGGGCTAAAGTGGATGACTACTTTTCTTCATATAAGAAGGAAAACGATGTTCCCACTATTCTCTACGCCACCACTTTTTCTAAAGGCATTACCTCTGCTCCTGTACTTGTCGATACAATTAGTAGGTTAGTGAAAGAAAAGAAATGGAATTGGCGTTTAACATTTCATCCTAAACTCAACGATAAAACACTATTAAATAGATATCGTGCGCTGGCAGATGAATATAGTAACGTTACCTTTATTGATAATGTACGTCTCGAAGACTTTCAGCAATCAGATGTCATGTTGTGTGACAGCAGCTCTATAATTTTAGAGTTTATGATGATGAACAAACCTGTTGTCACTTATCGCAATACAAACCCTGGACAACATTTACTTAATGTCACAGAAGTAATCGAAGTAGAAAACGCCATTGAAACTGCATTAACGCGACCAGCATCATTAATGAAAGAGGTTAATGACTTTGCCCATTATCATGAAGCCTATAGAGATGGACGTAATTGCGAACGTATTTTAGATGCAGTCGATGACTTTAATAGTAACTATAAAGGTAAGATAAAAGCTAAGCCGCTTAACCTTTGGCGCAAGTTCAGGTTAAGGAATAAGCTGAAATACTGGAAATAGTTGGTATTTTGAGCGTTCAAAACGAATATGACACTTTTTTTAAAATAAGTGTTGACGTGAGCGCTCATTTCCCTAAAATGCGCATCCGCTTCGGGGGAAAAGCAAAACAGCAAGCCTCTTGGAGTAAGTCTCTACTACCTTTATAGGCCAGTAAAGACGGGAGTTTAGAAGAAGCGCTTCAGAAAATAAATTTTCAAAAAGTGTTGACAGCGAAAACTTCCAGCGTATAATGCGCACCTCACTCGAACAGGGTGAGTCACTAAGAAGCAACGGCTTCGAGTGAATGTTCTTTAAAAATTTAGACAAGACAATCTGTGTGGGCACTCG
>NZ_JACSOE010000070.1:0-19387 GCF_014349115.1 Alteromonas sp. BZK5
ACAACGCCCTTGCCATTCGGATTATCTTCCCCTCAGTCAGGGTGATTCAGGTTTCTTTCAACCTGACGGGTTTGCCAGCTTCGCTGGGCAAACAAAAAAGCCGGCGAGATTGTCGCCGGCTTAATATGCGTAAACTAAGAAATTAGTTACGGTTCGCAGCAAGCGCATTAAGCGAATCTTTATGTGCTACGATGTCGATGTGCATATTTTCTTGATCGAACGTCATTGTTGCAATGGCGTAGTCACCCTGACTATCGCTTGCAATGTCGATCAACTTTGCTTGTGCATCACGGAAACGAATGTTATTGCCGATTTTGTCAGACATACATTGGTTATTCATTTCGAATGTTTTCGCATCCATGCAATCGAAAAGCTGGTTATCACCAGATTCCGCATGCGCAATACCAAAGGCCGCTGATAGAGCTAGGGTTAGTACTACTTTACGCATGTTTCTTCTCCTGTGTTACAGTCTACTACTGTCACTATTAAACATACTGTATATACATAAGATAGTCAAACTGAGATCATAGTTTTGTGACAAAAGTATGACAAAGAGAAATATTTGGAGAAAAATGTGAAAGGCCACGATGCACTGGTGGTTAAAGCGAGAAATTGTAGACTGTGTGCCCCTCACCTACCGCATCAACCCAACCCCATATTTAGCACTGCACCATCAACTAAAGTGCTTATTATTGGGCAAGCACCGGGGTTGAAAGCTCATGAACGCAACATTGCGTTTGATGATCCCAGCGGAGATCGGTTACGCGATTGGTTGTCTGTCTCGAGAGAGACCTTTTATAACCCTAGCTTAATTTCGGTACTGCCAATGGGCTTCTGCTTTCCAGGTTATAAAAATGGAGCCGATGCCCCGCCAAGAAAAGAATGTGCTCCCGCTTGGCATAATGACTTTCTTCTTCATTTAAAACCTGAAGTAACGCTTTACGTGGGACGTTACTCGCAACAGTATTATTTACCGCAACACAAAACGTTAACTGAAGCTGTACGCAGTCCGACTGAAACACATTTCGTACTGCCCCACCCGTCAGGAAGAAACAACAGGTGGCTCGCTAAAAACCCTTGGTTTGAATTAGATATCCTTCCCAAGTTGCGAGACACTGTCGAATCTGTATTAAAAGTTTAGTCGTGCTCTTCAAGAAACGCTAAAAGCGCATCGAACGGCATAGGCTTCGCGTACAAGTAGCCCTGTGCTTCGTCACATCCAAGCTTTATCATGTAACTCGCCTGCTCTCTTTTTTCTACGCCTTCGGCGATAGTCAATAAGCCTAGCTTGTTACCCAAAGTCACAATGGTCTCAGCAAGCACTGCGCTTGCACCCGGTTTAATGTCTTTGACAAAAGAACGATCGACCTTCAATCGATCTAACGGAAGCTGCTGTAGATAACTCATGGAGGAAAAGCCTGTTCCAAAGTCATCAATGGCTATTTTCACCCCAAATTCTTTTAACGAACGCAATGCATCTATTACAATTTGCGGCTCATCCATCACCACGCTTTCTGTTATTTCTAGCTCTAACAGGCTTGGGTCGCAGTTGGCGTTAGATAGTGCCTGCTTAACTTTTTCTACAAATAACCTGTCACGGAACTGCGGAATAGAGATGTTAACGGCAACTCTTAGATGGCCGTAGCCTTTTTCTTTCAATTCCTGAAGACGACGGCATGATTCTTCTAATACCCATTCACCGATATCAACGATAAGGCCTGAATACTCAGCAAGTGGCACAAATACGGCGGGAGAAATATATCCCCCTTCACCATTGGGCCAGCGTAGTAAGCCTTCCATGCCAACAACTTTTTCATTCAGTAAGTCCACTTGCGGCTGAAACCACAGCTCCAGCTTTCTTGCTGCAAAGTCACTTCGGAGTTGGCGAATCATATCTAGGCGCCAAGTCGTCTGATCTTCAATATCTTTGGCGTAATATTCGAAGTTATCTGTCAGATTTTTCTTAGCACGGTTTAACGCAATATTCGTGCGCTTTAAAATCTCAATGCCGATCTGGCGTTTATTGTCTAACTTGCACAAACCAAGTGTTATATTCACCGGAAGGGTGTGATCACCTACCTGAAATGAAGATTGGAAAATGTTGTTAATGGACTTGGGGCATACCAAATCGTCAGGACCAATAAGACCAAATACATCAGCACCTATGCGGCCTTTTTTAACTATGCTATCGAAAGAAGATTGAAAGCGATCGCTTATAGCTCGCAACAATTCGTTGCCGACTTCTTGCCCTAAACCATCATTTATATCGGAAAAGTGATTTACGTCGATAAGAGCTACGCTATAGTTTTCTCCGGCAAACAAATGAGGTTTATCGAGCATATTGATAAACTCATTGCGGTTTGGCAGACGGGTTAACCAGTCTCTGAACGCCGCATTTCTTAATTCATGGAAAAGATTAACGTTTTCGTATCCCACTGAAATACTGGATAGAAAAACCTCAAGTAAGTGCTTGTCTAGCTCACTGATCTCGTGGGTTTGTCGAACAAATACGGCAGCTTCAAAACCAGCGCGGCTAATATACAGCACAGAGCAACTGGGCTCAAAAATGTGCTTTTTAAGACGTAGGCACCGACTAATGTTTTCTTCAATTTCAAGGTTTTTAAGCGTGAACACAGGCTGGTTTATAAATTTCGCATACTCACCCGCAGCGCCAAGCACGTAAACCTCTTCGTCCTCTCGGTCTAGCAAAGAACCCGCTCTTGCGCACAATAAACCTTCGGAGTCTAAACCAATAAGCGAACTAATCTGGGTAACTACACCTTCGCAGAACTCTTTCACCGAATGTTCTTCAAACAAGTTGGCTGAAGAGGTGATTATTTTCTCTAAACCAGCACGGCTTTGACTAATCGTTACAATTTGCTGATAAGAGCGTAGTGAGGAAATGATAGTAGTTAGTAATTTGGCGCGAGTAAGTTCTGTTTTGGTTTTGTAGTCATTGATATCGTAAACTTTAATGACTTGCTCTTCAGGCGCGTAGCCGGGCTGGCCCGTACGTAAGATAATTCGAGGTTCAACTAACTTCATGTCTTCGCGGATGTATTTAACAACATCAAAACCCGCGTCATCAGTCTCCATAACGACATCAAGTAAAATTATGGCAATGCTGTTGCCATATTCGTGCAGCATTTCTTTGGCTTGTTTTGCTGAATAAGCGTGGATGAAGTTTAATTTGCGATCGTTTACGATGAGATCAGATAGCGCGAGACGCGTTACGGTGTGAATCTCTTCATCGTCATCGACAATAAGAATGTTCCAGTCTTTGCCCAATAAGGTTTGCTCTTCAACTGAACCATCATCATCTAAAAAAATTAATTCGTCGTTATCGTAATCCATTGCCGACATTACCGCTCATTTCCTCGATACAAACAAAACAAGAATGCGCTACTCATTGTATTAAGGCAACGATTACATTGATAAATGGGTTACGCAATGCAATAGTGCTCTCATGTTACATGCCATTTTACATTCGATCATTTAAGCATTTATGAAGATTACATCCCAGCACTTTTCCCCTGAGGTAAAAAAACCACAGGAAACGGAAGAGAAGACTGTAAAGATGACAGCCGAATCGCCAGCGGCTGAAAAAGCGGCCAGCAACGCAGTGAAAACCGATGCTAGTCGCCAACGCATGCTTTCCTGGTTTGCCAGAGTGGGTATAAGCCCCTCTACGATGTCCCCTGATCCTAAAAAGCAAAAGCATGCACTAGAAAGAAGAAAACAAATATTAGAAACCCAAAAAGCGAGCAATCTTCAAGCTGTATTAAATATAGCATTAAATGTGACGATCAACGAACAAACTAACGATAATCTTGATCCCGACTGGTTTTTCGCATTTAGTACCATGGCTGAGGAAATTTACAGCCCACCCATGCAGGAATTATGGGGAAAGATTTTTGCAGTTGAGGTGGCTCGCCCGGGCAGTTTTTCCCTTCGTACATTACAGCTATTAAAGACGCTAACGCACAGGGATGCACAAGTATTCAATAAGGCTGTCAATGTTGCGAGTAGAAGAAATAACGATGCGGTCCCGCGTATTCTTGTGGGGTATCACAAACGCAAAGGCTTGCTTTCACTATTGAGACGCCCTGTTCCTGAGCAAATTAACTTAGCCAACGTAGGGTTGAGTTACCCTGATCTGTTGTCTTTGCAAGAGATGAAGTTGATTTATACCAGCGAAATTGAAAGCGCCGAATACAATGAAGGTCAGCAAGTAACCTGGCGATGCGTAAATGAAAATATTTCATTAACCAGTAAAACGTCGGGGGTTGCTTTGGTGTATTACAAGTTCACTTCGGTTGGCAGTGAGCTGTATAAATTAGTGACTAAGTTGCCTAATGAAGCGTATTTAACCAGCATTAAGTCGGTGTTAGGCGAGGTATTTAACGTAAGTTAAATACCGTCACCAAACTCGTGCAATCCACACTCGCGTTTCAAACCAAAGAAGCGCGTGTCTTGCTCACTCATTCCTTCTTGGAGCGACTGCGTGGTATGCCAATCACCGATGGATACATACCCTTGCTCCCAAAGCGGATGATAAGACAAGTCGTTATCTTTCAGGTAGTAATGTAAGTCTTTGTTGCTCCAATCAATGATCGGGTAAAGTTTAAACTGCTGCCCTACTTTTTGTAGAACTGGAAGCTTTCCCCTGGTATCTGATTGGCTTCTACGCAAACCTGCAAACCACGTACCTGCTTTCAGGTCACGTAAGGCGCGCTGCATTGGCTCAACTTTGTTCATCTTATTGTATTTCTCAATACCTTCGATGCCTTGTTCCCAAAGTCTGCCAAAGCGCGCTTCCTGCCACGCAGAAGACATCTCTGCGCTGTACACATGCAAATTTAGATTGAGCTTTTCTACAAGCTCATCAATGAACTTATACGTCTCAGGAAAAAGATAACCTGTGTCGGTAAGCACAACAGGAATATCCGGTTGTGCTTGGGTAAGCATATGCAGCATAACCGCCGATTGTGCTCCAAAGCTTGAAGACACAATATGAGTATCAGGCAAGTTGTCCAGCGCCCAAGCTACTCGCTCCTGCGCTGTCATTTTCTCTAACGTTTCATTGATATCAGCAAGGGCTTCCTTACTGATATCAAGCGTTAGTGGTTGCTGCTTAATCGCTGTATTATTCGTCATAGAAATCCCGTGCGGAGTCTACTACTGGTTTTACAACACCAGCGCGAACAACATAATCACCAAAGGCTTCACCCGCTTCACGATCTTTGGCCCACTGGCCAAACAGTGAATCTAGTTCTGCCATGATTTCCTGTTCGCTTATGTTTTCTCGATACATACGTGGAATACGTGTACCTTCTCGGTTTCCACCCAAATGCAAATTGTATTTGCCTGGGCCCTTACCTACTAAGCCAACCTCAGACAACATCGCGCGACCACAGCCATTCGGGCAGCCTGTTACACGGAAGATTACGCTGTCTTCTTCCAATCCGTGTTTGGCAAGCAAACCTTCTAATTCCGTAACGGCATCTGGCAAGTAGCGCTCAGCTTCTGCCATGGCTAACGGACAGGTTGGCAATGCAACACAGGCCATTGAGTCAAGTCGCTGGTTAGAAATCGATGGCGCTATTAAGCCATGTTCGCGGGCTAATGCTTCAATTTTGTCTTTGTCTTGCGGCGCTACACCGGCAATAATCAAATTCTGGTTTGCCGTTAAGCGGAAATCACCTTTGTGGAGCTTCGCAATTTCGGCACAGCCTGTTTTTAGCGTTTTACCTGGGTAATCTAAAATACGGCCGTTCTCAATAAATACGGTCAGGTGATATTTACCGTCAATACCTTCAACCCAGCCAAAGCGATCGCCACGTCCCGTAAATTCATACGCACGGCTGTCTTGGAAAGTCACGCCTGCGCGTTTTTCAACTTCAGCCTTAAAGTTGTCTACCCCAACACGCTCTAACGTATATTTGGTTTTCGCGTTCTTACGATTAACACGGTTCCCCCAATCACGCTGAGTTGTTACAACCGCTGCGGCAACGTCTAGCGTGCTTTCAAGCGGAATAAATCCGAAATCAGAGGCTTTACGCGGGTACGTGCTCTTGTCGCCGTGAGTCATTGCAAGACCACCACCGACAAGTACGTTAAAGCCAACTAGCTGTCCATTTTCAGCAATCGCAACAAAGTTAAGATCATTCGCGTGAACATCTACATCGTTTTGCGGAGGAATCACCACCGTCGTTTTAAACTTACGCGGTAAATAGTTATCACCCAAAATAGGCTCTACAGGCTTTTCAGTCGTTTCGACTTTTTCACCGTCTAACCAAATTTCAGCATACGCGCGGGTTTTAGGTAGTAAGTGTTCACTTATCTTCTTCGCCCATTCAAATGCCTGAAGGTGAAGCTCAGATTCAACCGGATTTGACGTACATAGTACGTTTCGGTTTACGTCGCCTGCCGTAGCAATAGAGTCGATGCCTACCTTGTTTAGCATTTGGTGCATGGACTTAATCTTAGGCTTTAACACACCGTGAAACTGGAAAGTTTGACGGGTTGTTAAACGAATGCTGCCGTACATGGTGTGATCGGCTGCAAACTTATCAATCGCTAACCATTGGTCAGGCGTAATAACACCACCAGGTAAACGGGCACGCAACATCACATTGTGAAGCGGCTCAAGTTTCTGCTTTGCACGCTCAGCGCGAATATCACGATCGTCTTGTTGGTACATACCGTGAAAGCGAATAAGCTGGAAGTTATCAGCGGTGAAACCACCAGTAAGATCATCTTTAAGATCGGTAGTGATGGTGCCACGCAAATTATTACTTTCACGCTTTAAACGCTCGTTGTCAGCCAGTTTGCCCTCAACGATAAATGGTGATTTTTCGTTACTCATTAATAGACATCCTTCTGATAACGTTTCGCTTTACGTAACTCTACAACATAGGCTTTTGCATCGGCTTCAGATTTACCGCCGTGCTCTTGCACAATACTAATTAGGGCGTTCTCTACATCTTTCGCCATGTGCATTGCATCGCCACACACATAGAAGTGTGCGCCCTGCTCTAGCCATTCATACACCTCTTTACCGTTTTCTAGTAAACGGTGCTGAACATATACTTTTTCTTCTTGGTCACGAGAAAATGCCAGCGTAATTTTGTCTAGCAGGCCTTCTTTAACGTAGCCTTGCCATTCCACTTGATATAGAAAATCTTGCGTGAAATGTGGGTTGCCAAAGAACAACCAGTTTTTGCCTTCTGCGCCTTGTACGTCACGCTCTTGCATGAACGATCTAAACGGTGCAATACCCGTACCCGGGCCGACCATGATCACTGGCGTATTTGGATCAGCGGGCAAACGGAAGTTATCGTTACTTTCTACGAACACTTCTACGTCGCCATTTTCTTCTAGATATTCACACAAAAAGCCAGATGCGCCGCCTTGATGACGATGTCCAAACGCTTCATAGTCAACGTGAGCTACGGTTAAATGTACTTCTTCTTCCACTTCGGCTTGGCTTGATGCTATCGAGTACAAGCGAGGCGTTAGCGGTCGCAAAGCATCGACAAGCTGTTGTTCAGACAACTTACCCGGATGGTCGCGCACAATATCAATAATTTGACGTTCGGCCATGTAGGTACGCAGCTGCGCTTTATCTTCCATCAATGTAGCCAATGATTCAGAGCCTGTCGCCTCTTGATATGACTTAATGAAATTAGGATAACTTAAAGTTAATTCAAGCTTCGACGTTAATGCTTCGGTGAGTGACATGGTCGCGTCAGCCACAGACACTTCTGTATTGCCGTTTAATGACAAGATACTAATAAGCTCTGACACTAGAGATGCTGCATTTTTAAACCATACACCAAGCGCATCACCTGGCTTATAGGTAATTCCGCTATCTTCAAGGCTTATTTCGATATGGCGTATATCTTTAACAGAATCACGACCTGTGATTTTTTGTGCGTCAATTAAGGTCGCTTTAAACGGCGCTTTCTTGGTGTAAGTTTGCGCTGCTACACCCTGCACTGCCGCGCCAGTTTGCGCCGCTACCGCTGCTTGCGGAGCTGCACTGAAATCGTCTTTTAGCGAGTCGATGAGCTTGCTCAGCCATGCTTCGGCTTCCGCTTCATAATCAACGTCGCAGTCCAGACGCTCTACAATAGCTTTACCGCCAAGCTTACCTAAGCGTTCATCAAAGTCTTTACCCGTTTGGCAGAAAAACTCGTAACTACTGTCACCTAAACCCAAAACTGCGTATTTGGTATCAGCAAGCTTTGGGGCTTTTTTGCCAGCCAAGAATTCATGTAGCTCAATAGCATCGTCTGGTGCATCACCTTCACCATGGGTACTAACAAATACCGCAACGTGAGTTTCTGCTTTCAAGTTACGTGGCTTGTAATCTGCCATGCTAACCAGCTTGCTATTAAAGCCCGCTTCTTCTGCTTTCGCTTGACACTGCGCTGCAACACCTTTTGCATTACCGGTTTGTGAACCGTACAAAATAGTAAGCGTTGGCGCGTCACCCGCTACTGCAGGAGTGCCTTGCATCATTGGTGCAACCGAACCACCTTGTGCAGCAGCCATGCCCGCAGCATAACCACTTACCCAAGTAAGTTGCTCACGATTTAAGCCTGCAATGGCTTGCGTTATTGCATTCCACTGCTGTTCGTTTAATACCGCGCCTGGCGCTGAGTTCGAATTAGAATCTTGTGACATAGTCTTTTAGCCTTTTATCAATGGCGCTAAGGCTAACGGCTTTCTTCAAGAAGAGAAAAGAATAAATGAAACTTTTTTATTACTGAAAGTGCTAATGACTGTGCGAATAGGTAATAACACAATTGAATTTGGGCGAGAAGCAATAAAAAGGGCGAGGCTGCAATCGCAGCCCCGCCCTTTAAAATCCGTAGTTGAGGCTTAGAAGTGAAGTTCTAGCCCTGCGAATACACCATCAAATTCCATGTCAGCGTACACATCATCAAGGTCTTCAATATCTACCGTTACATTTCTGTAACCCACCTGAAGCGTCATATCAACCGCTAAACTTTCAATAAACGAGTACTGAATTGCAGCTTGATAATCACTAAGCTCATGGTCGTCGAACGACAAATAGCTTCCTTCAAAGTATGCTGATAAACCTGTAAACGGTAAACCTAGCTGAACCTTTGAGTAGGCCATTGGAACAATACCAGAGAATTCTGCAGATCCGCTTGTGTCACTCGCTCTATCCACAACGAACAGTGCGCCGTCGATGTACTTTGCATTAACACCTAAGTCAAAGCTCACTAAATCGTTATCAAATAACTCGTAGTACAAAATGAAATCTGTAGCATCAAGCTCTACATCTGTATTAACCGTGGTACTTTCAGTAAACAGTTCGCCGTCGAAAGTGAATTCAGACTGAAGCGTTGTGGTGCCCGAGTTATCTAATGTCGTGTGATTTACTTTTACGTTAGGTAAAAACGGTACCGGATGCTCAAAGGCAATGTATAGCGCCGTATTGGTCTCATCATCAAAGTTAAAGTCAGCGGTGTTGTTGCTATCAGCAAACCCGCCCTGCGTGTCGGTTTGCCATACTTGGGCTCCAACATATACGCCTGCGATAGTGTCTGCATGAGATGAAACTGAAACTAATGCGCATCCCAATGCGGCAGCTATAAGACCCTTTTTCATTAATTATCCTTGATTAAGAAGTTCTGAAAGTTCAATTAAAGCAGCGTTTGCACGAGAAATATAGTTTGCCATTACCAAAGAATGGTTCGCTAACATGCCAAATCCACTACCATTTAAAATCATTGGACTGAATACCGACTGCTGTGTCGCTTCCAGTTCACGAATAATTTGCTGAAGACTAACCAATGCATTCTTATCTTCCAATACGTCGTAAAATTCAATTTCCACGGCTTTTAGAAAGTGAAGTAAAGCCCACGTAGCACCGCGTGCCTCATAGAAATTATCGTCTAGTTTCCACCAACTCGTTTTAACTACACGCTGGCTGGCTACAGGAGAAGACTGCTTTGCATTCGAGTCACCCGCCAGATCAGTGTTCAATCTAGCCGATCCTACGCTGGCACTAAGTCTTTGTGAATAACTGCCCAACCGTTTTTCTACCTGTTTCAACCATTCGCGCAAGTTGTCTGCGCGAGTATAAAACTGACTGTCGGTGTTTCGGGTATTCGCTAGCTCGTCACGGTATTTTTTTAGAAGCTCTATACCGTCAGAGTAACTCGATTCAGAAGAAGGCAACGCCCAGCTTTTGTGATCCATATTAAACTTAGGGTGAGCTTTTGTAAGGTATGGATTTTCAATAGACTGGGATTGAGAGCGGCTGAAGTCTTTACGCATAGAGAGTGCAAGGTCTCGCACCATTTCCAGCGCACCGAATTCCCATGCGGGCATGTTATCTAAAAAGATGCCAGGAGGCGTAATGTCGTTAGAAAGATATCCACCAGGCTTATCAAGTAAGGTTTCCGACACATCAATCATGGTTGTTGTTAATGTGTAACCCGCAATATTAGTTGGATTCTCAACAGGCGAGTTTTGCTTTAAACGTTGTCTAACATCAAACGTGTCTGGGGATAGGCTCCAATACCATCCTATTAGCCAGAAAAGTAAAACTATCACTACAGCGACAATCGCTATCCGTTTTGAGTTAATAGATTGTCTCATATAACACCAACCTTCCTTTTAAATAACAAATAGCCGACGGAGGTCAGCTATTTGTAGTCTTAATACTATGTGAAAAATGCGAAACCTTTGTGACGGTCGTCTTTATATCACCATCTTTTACTACGTTAACACAACTTAAATAAAATTATGATGATTATACATTATGGTGCATATTTCGGTCATTTTGCTGCTTATAAGCGGCAGAGTTTCGATTTTTCAAAGCATATAGCGCTATCGCGATAAGTATAATTGGCCAAAATGCACTTACTCCCACCACTAATAATGCTAAAAATCCTGCGCCTAGCGCTAAAAGAATTGTGCCCATAACGCTTACAGCAACAACGAATCCAACGATAGCGAGGACTACGCCGACTAGCGATAACACTGCTACGTTTTCCCAAGGACTTAGCAATTCATCTGACATGATTAAGTGCATACCCAACCAGCTATCTACTAAGCTGCCTAAACAATTCACCAAAATAATGGCGATGACCAATGCAGTCAGAAAGTTTTTCATTACACTAATCTCGGTAATAAGATAACGGCTGCAATATAAGCCACTAGCGTAATAGGCGTAGCGATGAACAAGCCTGCTACAGCTGCCGCTCTAACCCATACTGCATCTATATCAAAATAACGTGCAACTCCTGCACACACACCTGAAATGATTCCAGAATCAAGGTCTCTATAAATTCGTTTTTGTGATGGTACTTTCATCATCTTCTCCAAAAATGCTTACTTCGATATCTACAATGCGGGCTGCGGCTCTCAAGGTCGCCTACGCGACCTTCTTCTTCTTAAGTTCAGCCAATTCCTTTTCGATAGCTTCATCTGCTTCCATTGCATCGAACTCGGCCTGCAGTGACGTTGCTTCATTCGACTTTGTTAGGTCGTACGCATCAACTTGCGCTTCTAGATGATCAATGCGCTGCTCGTAACTTTCAAAGCGCATCATGGCATCATCAATTTTTCCTTCGTGATCAGCTTGCTTCACTTTTAAGCGTGTTTGCGCTGAATGCTTGCGTTGAACCAGCGTTTTTTGCTTGGCTTTTGCTTCGGCTAACTTACTGTTCAGACGCGCAGTATCGCCTTGGATTTTTTCGATACTTTCTGCAATATGCGCTTCTTGTTCTTCAAGAGAAGCTAGCTTTGCAACATACTTTTGTTTTTCGATTAGTGCGGCTTTAGCCAATGACTCTTTGTCATTATTCATTGCGATCTGTGCTTTGTGCTGCCACCCTTCCACTTCTTTGTTTGCTGATGCCATATGGCGTGCAAGGGTTTTCTGCTGAGCAATAAAGCGCGCTGCATCAGTGCGAACCTCAACTAAGGTTTCTTCCATTTCTTGAATAATCAAACGAATGATTTTTTCAGGATCTTCCGCTTTATCTAACATTGCATTGATGTTTGCTTGAACAATATCGTTAATGCGCGAAAACATACCCATGATTATTTCTCCGTTAAAAGTAGTGTTGTGGTTTCCAGCACTTATTCTTAGTTACGCTGACCGCTGGTTACCGCTGACTGAGTTCTCCTCAACACTCTAACTATTACAATCACCATGCCATTTATTTAAGGCACTGTTTTTAAATGATTTTAATTTAATTCCGGAAATTACCAACTGTTCACCAAGCAACCAAATACAATTTTTTAGCGTATTTAACCAACAAATTTGTTAATTTGACCAACCCTGTTTATTGCGTTTTTAATGTTTAAGTCACTGTGCTACACGCACAAAAAAAGCGCCTTTCGGCGCTTTTGCTAGATACCAATATCGAATTAGTCGGCATCTTGTTCTGTAGAACTACCTTCAGACGGGGTAGCGACAACTAAATCAGTCACGCTGACCTTACCACTTCCGCGCGCTTCTTGTGGGCTTAGCTCAAAGTGATACGTTGCGTTTGCTACTGCTTGGTACACGTCAGCCTTAATTTCCTGTGATGTGGTAGCCACTGCGTTTGAAACTACATTAGTTAAAAACGTTTGAAGCACTGACTCTTCTGCATTTGCTACGCTGCTTGCCATGCTTGCTGTCAGTAAAGTTGCTGCGATTAGTGAAGTTTTCATAATTTCCCTCTGAAGTTAGTCAGTGCAACAACACGCCGTTGTTGCGATACTTAGAGGATTGCGAGAGCTGTGCCAACTCCTTTAAAAACAGTTAAGGAATTGATATATATAAATTTAAATAAAAAAGCTCGCGAGACAGCGAGCTTTTAAGAATTGAACAAATATTAAACTTTGGTCAAAATTACTAAATCGTTAGTCTTTTTGACTATTAAACGCAGCGACTTCCTTTTGTGCACTTTCTACAGCGTCTAGCGCATTTAGCAGCAGATTGGGATCTGGATTTTTTCCTGTTCCATTTTGGCTTAAGTATCTACGCCAAATACGTCCACCCGCTTGCCCTTGATAAAGACCCAAAATATGCCGAGCTGCATGCCAGGGTTTGAAATAGGGATCGTCTTGGCGTTCAATATACTGCTGCATTTTCAGCACAATTTCTCGTCGTGACATGCTCTGAGCTTCAGTATCTCCGAAAATCTCTTTATCTACGGTAGCCATAATGTAAGGATTGGCGTAAACCTCACGCCCTACCATAACGCCATCAACAAGTTCTAGCTGTTGCTGGGTTTCTTCTAGCGTTTTAACCCCACCATTTATGCTAATAGATAATTCAGGGCGAGCCTGTTTAAGTCTATGAACCCGCGGATAGTTTAACGGCGGAATTTCGCGATTTTCTTTTGGGCTCAATCCCTGTAGCCACGCTTTCCTTGCGTGAACAATAAAGGTATCGCATCCGGCATCTGCCACGGTATCGATGAAACGAGCGAAGTCTTCATCTTCGTCCATATCATCAATGCCAATACGGCACTTTACCGTAACGGGAATATCTACCGCAGCCTGCATGGCTTTGACACAACTTGCTACCACCTCTGGCTGGGCCATCAAGCAGGCACCGAAGCTACCGTTCTTAACTCGATCACTTGGACAACCTACGTTTATGTTAACTTCATCATAACCGCGCGCTTGTGATAGCTCAGCACACTTGGCCATGTCAGACGGATCGCTTCCGCCCAGTTGGACAGCAACAGGGTGTTCCTCTTGGTTGTAACCCAGATAGTCACCCTTGCCGTAAATGATCGCGCCTGTGGTTACCATTTCTGTATAGAGAAGTGTGTGCTTAGACATTAATCGTAAAAAGTAGCGACAATGGCGGTCTGTCCAATCCAGCATTGGAGCGACAGAGAATTTACGATTTAGCGGAGTGATAGACACGACAGGAACCTCAGACACAGTTATTACTTATATACCTCGCGTACGCGCGAGCGGCGTATAGTACCTATGTTCAATAAAAAAACAATGTCGCTTGCCATTATTTGATAGGCCTATTCCAGCCTTAAAAAACAGCTCAAATCGTAGAACGCATAAGTAAATCTTCATAGATTATTCAACTTACTGAAAAGATGGCGTTTTTTGTATAAGGATTTTTGTAGGTATTTGCCACTATTATGCTTTTAGCGTATTTCAAAGTTCACGATTAGCGGCTATTGTATAAAGTAATAACCATAATTATTAGCACAGACAAAAATGTGATTGCAGCTCATTAGCGTGTTCAACGCAAAGAACTGCGCCTTCCGGAGACATTTTATGGCGGACAAGAAGCCGAAGGATCAGCAAGCGCAAGACGTAACTCAAACTGAAGGCGCGCCCAAACCAGCAGACGAACTTGCTCAACTTAGAGAAATTTTGTTTGGTCAAACAAACCGTGCTTTCCGTGCAGATCTTTCTGCGTTGGAGTCGCGGGTCAACGACAGCTTCTCTAAACTGAATACGCATCTTGATAATCAGTTTAACGATATTCGTAAGCTTATTGACCAACAGATCACTGAATTATCGAATCAGTTGGCCAGTGCTAACGACAACCACAGTAATGTGCAAGAGCAACTTCAAAACACCACTGACAAATTGCAAAGTGAATTGGAGATAGCTGAAACTGCTGCAAAGAACGACAACGATGCATTGGAAGCCCATGTGGTTAAAGAACTAGAGTCGCTTGATAATTTATTTAGTAAGCGTCACCAAGAGCTGCTAGAGAAGCTTCAGCAGGTTACCAGTGAGCTTTCAGAAAGTAAAACCGATAGAAAAACGTTGGCAAACTTACTTTCGACTATGGCCACCAACCTCGCTACAGATCATTAATTAATGACTGAAAAAGTGCCGCCGTCGGAGCTATCTGACAACTCTCTAGATAAAGTCAGAGAGCTACTCATTGGAAGGGACGACAAGTTCGTTCAAGAAAAGTTGAATCGCGATGCGAAAGGCATCGTGACAAACGTCGTTTCTGAAGCGCTCTTTGAACGCGAGACAAAGGACGGCTCAGTTAACAAAGTACTTGTTCCTCTTGTAGAGAAGTCGCTTCACCGCTCTATAGAAGCTAATAGCGATAAGATTGTTGGTACACTTTATCCCTTGGTTGGCACACTTGTAAGAAAGGCAGTATCTTCATTTCTTGTTGAGTTTGTCGAGCGCACTAACGCGCTTATCGAAAACAGCTTAAGTCCCAAAAGCGTATCTTGGCGATTCAAAGCTTGGCAGTCCGGAGTCAGGTATTCTGAATTTGTCGCATCTCAAATTTACCAATACCAAGTCCAACAGCTGCTGGTCATTCATCGAGAGACCGGCACGTTACTTCACAGCATTTCTTCAGATCCTGATAAAGAAAAAGACGCAGACTTAATTTCGTCAATGCTAGTGGCCATTAATGACTTTGTGGCAGATGCGTTTGGCGTTACCAGTACCGAGTCAGAAAACGAGCTCGGCGAGATAAAAACGGAAGACTTTACGCTGCTAATAAAAATTGGGCCACAAGCGCTGCTTGTTGCTGCAGTTACGGGCAGTATTCCTCCTGAGGTACGCGGGAAACTTCAACAGGCGTTGGAAGATTTTCATCAGTTCTATCAGCAACCGTTGCTCACTTATGAAGGTGACAATGCGCCCTTCGACGGTTGCGAAACCATTCTTTCAGACTGCTTAATAAGCGAAAAAAAAGAGGGTGAAGGAAAAAAATCAAACCGATTAATAGGTGCACTAGTGCTTCTTGTGATTTTTTTCGCACTTGCAGTGCTGTCTTTTATGCGTTTGTCGCTAAGCATCTTAAAAAGCGACTTGCACGAGCTTCCTCCTCCACCTGGCATCATAGTAACTGATACTTATGTTTCCAATGGGAACGTGCACGCTAAAGTCCTTCGCGACCCGGTCGCCACTAGCATCGAACAATGGTTTAGCGATAATAACATCGATGCAGAAAGAGTTACTGTTATTGAAGAACCCTTTGTTTCTTTAAAACCAAGTGTGGTTGAACGCAAACTTGAAAAGCTCGTGAGCGACTATCCTCTCAGCGAATCAGAAAGCCTATTAATTAAAAAAGGTGATGACCGTAGCTTTATTATTTCAGGAACCGTGTTCACCCCAACCGCAATTAACTTTACTCAGCAAATAAACGCTATTCCTGGTATTTCGACAGTTAACGTTGATACCACCGCGCTTAACGTCAAAGCAGCCTATCAAATTGACAATGCTGAGCTCCAGAAAGCCGCATTGAACCGATTAGTTAATAAGGTTTCCTCACAAAATGTACTTTTTGCTACTAACCAAGAAGCGCTTTCTGAAGTACAGTTAGCAAAATTAGAACCTCTGGCAAACGACATAAAACAATTGTTAACCCTTGCTGACAAGACAAAAACCGTTGTCAGTATTGTTGTAATGGGTGCCAGTGATAATTCAGGCTCAAGCGCACGAAATCGCGCATTGAGTCAAAAACGAGCAGAGAATGTTGTGAATTCATTAATTTCACTTGGCGTAGAAAGTGATATTCTTATACCTGTAAGCTTAGGAGAGCTACCATTGCAGAAAGCATCAATGGGGCGTTCAGTCATGTTAAACGTTTTAATATCCAGTGAGCAGTAGTAAGGAAGCTTTGCAGTGATACAGAAAAAAGTATGTATTTTAGGGCCCACTGGTGTTGGCAAAACAAGCCTGATAAAACAGTTCGTTGAAGGTATTTTCTCCGAAAAATACAAGACCACTATTGGCGTAAAAATAGACAAGAAACAAGTCAATAAAGACGGACGCGGCGTTCAACTTTTACTTTGGGATTTAGAAGGTATCGACAGATACTGCGGCTTCAACCCTCGCTACCTTCGCGGCGCAAGCGCCTACATTATTGTAGTTGACCAAACTCGGTCTCAATCCTTGCTTGAGGGCATGGAAATTCTAGAACTCGCACGCGAACACTACCCCGATATCCCTGCATTTTTTGTTGTAAATAAAACCGATCTCCCCACAAGTTGGCACTGGAGTGAGGAAGAACTCAATTCTTACGCTCAAAAATTCACTTCACTAACGAAGACCAGCGCAAAGACCGGTGAAAATGTAGAGAATTTATTCAGTACAATTGCGTTTTGGTAGGAGATTGCCATGGATATTCATTTATTAAATGCATTAGGCATTACTAACTGCGCGCTATTTAGGTGTAACTCCGAAAGCGACATTGAATGCTTAACGCCAGAACTTCCATGGCTAGCAAATGTTGTAACGATTGACGAAAACAACAAACTGCAAAAGAAGCATATCCCCTCTATTTTTTTAGACGACTTTTTTCTCGATGCCGACGAAGTATGGAAAGGCGAAACGTCATTTACGCTTTCATCTGGCTTTTGGACGGAGCACAATGAGAGCCAAGTACTTCGCTTAGAAGCATTGGCAATTAATAGCGAATCGGGTTCTCGCTATCTGGTCGTTAAAAACGTAGAAGAGCAATTTGACGAAAAACGTAAAACGCTGCAAGCCGCGCGGGAATTATTGCTAAGCCATCACGAAATTGTAGGTCAGCATGAGTATATTAGGCACAAATTAAATGGTGTTTTACGCAAGAACACCCGACTTCAAAAGCTCGTTCCGCCCATTCAGCAAGCTATTCACAACCTGGAAACCGGCGTTGTCATTTTAGACGACAAAGGCGGATTGATATTGGACAACAAAGCGTCTCATAGATTGCTGCTGTGTAATAGCACAACGCCAAGCTCTATTCGCGTCAACGAGCTTCTTACTGATATTGATGCGCCGGCAACGTTTCTTCCCGCACTGGTGCAGCGAAAAGCCCCCTGGCAAGGGGAGCTTTATTGGCAACCTGTTGACGATTATGGTGTGTGGCTTCAGGTTACCATTCACCCTGTATTACAAGGGGATGAGTTAACCCATTGGGTTTACCTACTTACCGATATTACCCATATCCACAATAAAGAAGAGAGCGTATTAACTGCCAGTGGAATGGACTCGTTAACAAAGGTAGCCAATCGCAATTTGTTTACCGATACAGTAAGAAGACTGGTTCAGGAAGAAATCGCATTCAAGTTGTTCATCATAGATATATGCGACTTTAAAAAGATAAATGAATCACTTAGCTATCAGTCGGGTGACGAGATCCTTAAATCGTTCGCACTGCGACTGCAAACCTTTGTCGGCAACAGCGGGTTTATAGCGAGAATAGGCAGTAATGAGTTTGCATTGGTGAAACGTGAAGATACCTTTAACGAACTTACCAGTGCCGAGTATATGGAGCAGCTAGTCAAAAAGCTCACTCAAACCTATACCGTTCTCAATGGCAGCGAGCCGAATTTAGGCATAAATATTGGCGAAGCAAACTTTCCCCGGCACTGCCCGTCAACCGAATCACTTCTTCAATGTGCTGACATCGCCTTGCAGGCCGCTAAATATCAAGGTCGCAATGTGGCACTTACCTACAGTGAAGCACTACACAAACAACATCATGCAATCAACGAGCTTGAGAGTCAGCTACGTTCTGCCATCGAAAACAATGAACTCAAACTCTTTTTGCAGCCTATTGTCGATTTAGAGACTGGCAAGATTGTTAAATGCGAGGCTTTGGCGAGGTGGATAACGTCGGAAGGTAAGTTTATTTCCCCAGAAGTCTTCATTCCTCTTGCTGAAAAAAGTGAACTCATTTTCCCTTTCGGCGAATGGCTTATCAATGCAGCTTGTGATGCTATAGAAGCGTTAAAGGCCTCTAATTTAGACATTAGGTTGGCCATTAATATCTCTGGCCGCCAAGTGTCAGATTTAGCACTACTAAACCAAATTAAAAACGCATTGGAAGATCACCAAATCCCCGGCTCAAACTTATCTATCGAGTTAACCGAAAGCGTGTTTGTGGAAAGCTTGGATACTGTTTCAGTATTACTCAACGAGCTTCGAGCAATGGGGATCACCGTGTCGATTGACGATTTCGGTACAGGTTTTAGTTCACTGGTTTACCTGAAGAAACTGCCTATCGATGAGCTTAAGATTGACCGTTCCTTTGTCAGTGAACTTGAGAAAAACACCGACGACCAAGCTATCGTTCAGGCTATTCTTGGACTGGCGAGCAACTTAAACATTAAGATTATTGCAGAAGGTATTGAAACCCAACAGCAGCAACAGTTTTTGCAAAATCATCGGTGTGCTTATGGTCAGGGTTACTTATATCAGCGCCCCGTTGCCATACCTGAATTTATAACTTTAGCGCAAAAGCTAAAGTAAGCTTAAGCAAAGCCTCATCAGCCTGTAAACAAAAAAGCCGGAGTACGATCCTAATGCCAGTCAGTTAAGCTGACTGGCATTTTTCTTTGTGGGGTATTTAGTCGGTCTTTTCCTCACTACTCTGGGGTAATACCTGTCAGGTCGTTTG
>NZ_JACSOE010000071.1:0-19343 GCF_014349115.1 Alteromonas sp. BZK5
TAGCTGACCAGTAGAAGCCATTTTCTCAGCCTGAATTAGCTGGCTCTGTGCGGTATCGAGTTTGCGAATTAACTTTTTTTGCGCTTCGTGTTCTTTCTTCAAAGCTTCAGAAAGCTTTTGCTGGGCTCTAAAATAGCTAGCTTGGGCGGTCACATCTTGCAGAAAAATACACGCCAATTTTTGCCCTGTGTTTTTGTCTTTAATGGGCAAGATTTCCATGTTTTGATACATCTGTGTTTCTTCACCCGTTATAGGGCGAGAGCTCTTAAACGGAAAAATGTGGGGGCGTTGTTCCCAATAGCTAAAGCTAGGATGCTGCAGTACAAAAACTGACTTTAGTCTACGTTTTAGAAACTTACCTTGTCCTTGAAATAACTCAACAACTGGCGTTTCTTTATAGCAGTCGCGCATATTGTGAGGAAGTCGATCTAAAAAGAAGTCGTTTAGATAAACAACCTTAAAGCTCTCATCGACTATACCAATTCCGACAGGTAATTTACCTACCAGTTGTTCAAACATTATGCGAGTAACTCATCCAATGTGTCTTTCATGCGTGCAAGAGATTCATCGTCTAAGCAGAAAACAACGCGCATGCTAAACGACGAGATCGCGATAATAAACTGCACTTCCATCACTAAGCTGTGCTGCCATTGCAACTCATCGAAGTTCGCTTTATCGGGCAAGAATAACGTGGGCATGTTCAAGTTAGTGGTAAGCTCCAACTGGTCGGAAAGACCAGCCAAACACGCACCTGCCAAAATGTTACAAAGCTCCAAGATAATCTCTTGAATGTCTTCTTTGCTTAATGGTTCATCGTAATCCATTAACGTTGCGACCTCACTCAATCCAGCTTGAGATAGCACAGACATCACTTCGCCGTGTACGTCGCCTAAAAAAGACTGACGGGTATAGAAAGCGTCTTCGGTTTCAAATAAGAGACTGTAAAGCTGGGTGGGAGTAACCGCTGAGATTTTTGGGATAGAAATATCAATTTTGGTTTCAATTAACTGCGCAAGAGAGTTAGCCGCTTGCCCCATGGAAATATTTAGGAGTTCTTGAAGGGCATCTCTTTGCTCTTCGTCTAGTGGTAGTACAATGCTCATAGATACCCCAACTCAAACAACGACATTACTAATTCTTCTTTATCAAGCGGTTTGCGTAAAAAGCGCTTTGCCCCCAGAGACATGACAATTTTCTGTTTTTCTGGCTGAAAGTCAGCGCTAATCACAATTACATTTGGGGCGTCGGGCCTTTGGTGCAAGAATTCCAACACACCAACGCCGTCAACTTCTGGCATGGTTAGGTCTAAAAGTACCAATGCAAATTCACTTTCTGACAGCGCATTTATGGCTTCTTGCCCGTTTGTTGCTTCGGTGATGTCATACTCTAAATCTTGCGGAAGTGAGCGAATCACACTACGCCTCGACAACTTAGAATCATCAGCTACTAATACAGAAATTGACATTTACAGCCTCCTAGAGCGGCATTTAATGCGATGCCTTTTTAGTAAAGTATGTGCAACTTTAGCGTTACTGCAACAATACCGTAAAAATTTTCCAATCAGCGTATTCTTTGAGCAGTGGCGCTTTAAAATGAGTATATGACAGAAGTGACTTTTATGCGTATTAGACTTTTAGTTGAAAATGACTAGGAGAGTAAACGAGGAAGTCGCAGAAAATTTAAGTCTATAAGTAGCGAGGTGTGCATCGGCCGACAATGCACACCCTTGCAGCTAAGTATTTTGCATAGTGTACATTTTTTCAAGTGCATTGGGCATGGCATCAACATAGCGTTTTACATCGCCAATTTTTCCCATACTTACGCGAGACCAGTTGTCGTACGTACGGTAGATTCCTCTAATCAGCAAGTCCTGTTCAGCCATGGCTTGGCGGAAGTACTCTGCGTTGCCGTCACCTAAATTAACAAAAATAAAGTTAGTACTAGAAGGTAGTGCTGTCAATCCATTTGCTTTTACTGCGTCCATAACCATAGATTTACCTTCATAAATTTTCTCTTTAGAGAAAGTTAAAAAGGCATCGTCATTGTAGCTGGCGATAGCCGCGGCAAGGCCTGCTTGATTCAATGTATAGCCGCCCATGCCATAGCGATTGATCCACTCAGTGTTTTCCTCTGATGCGATTAAATAGCCCACGCGCATACCTGCTAAGCCATAAATCTTTGAGAAGGTTCTCGCTACAATGACATTATGACCAGCTTTAACGAGCGGAATCATTGAATGCTTAGGAGGCTCATCGATAAGCTCGTTATATGCCTCGTCGACCAACACCAGTGTTTTTTTAGATGCTTTTATGCAGAATTCGCGAAGCTTATTCGGATCGAGCACTTTTCCCGTTGGATTGTTCGGGTTGCAAATGTGCACCATACCAATAGAGTCGTCTATTGCGGCGTACATGGCATCAAGGTCAATATCAAGCTCTGCCGTATTAGCAACTCTCACTATTTCTGGCGCACCTTGTTTTTCAGGTGCTTTAGACGTGGTGTCCCAAAAAAGGTCCGGGCCCAGAATTTTTCCGTTCTTGCTGGCCGCAAGGGCGGCGTAGGAAAGAATAGGGCTTGAACCGGCGCTCAAAGAAATGTGCTTTCGAGTAATACCATAGCGCTCGGCAATCATATCCAATAGTGTCATGGCGGCAGGATAAGCATAGTAGGCTCCACCTTCCGCCGATGCTTTTGCGATAGCGTCTAGCGCTTTCGGGCTCGGCCCAAACGGGTTTTCATTGGCATTGAGCTTTGCAACCCCAGGCTTTGGTCCATACATAACAGACGATGGGGAAGCGCTTGCGCTAACAGATTGGGCGCTCACAAGGTGACTTATGCCACTCGCACCTATTGCTGACGCTGCAACTGTGCCACCAATAAACAAGCGTCTTGAACGGTTATAACTCACGGGTTGTCTCCTTCTTCTTTTAAATGGCTTTATAGAACATTGCGCTAGAAACAATGACGAGATAGATGCCAAATAAGCGCTTTAGCTTCTTTTCACTGAAGTTGTGCGCCATTTTGGCTCCGATTGGAGCGGTAAAGATTGCCCCAATACTGATAGCAATAAGCGCAGGTATATTGATGTAGCCAATAGTGCCTACCGGCAACGAGGCGGTTTCAGGGTGCTTCATAAACAAAAAGCCAATGGCACCTGGAAGCCCGATAAGAAAGCCGACGCCTGCGGCGGTCGCGACAGCCTGTTGAATGGTGCGCTGGCACATCACCATCGTGATTACGGTTGGCGTGCCACCACCTATGCCAAGCAGAGCAGAGAAACCACCCAGAACAAACGCCAAAACCGCTTTGCCTATACCTTTAGGCATATCGAAAACAAGCCCGGGTCTTACAACGAACTCAGGGAAAAGGAAGTATACGGAGTAAAGTAGAACACCAGCGGCGAACACGACCGTTAAACCATTGGCGCTGGAGTTGTTTGCGATGAGCAGCCCGCCACCAACGCCAAGAATAAGCCAAATACTCCACGAGCGAAGAATGTCAAAATCCACCGCACCTTTAGCGCGATGCGCCATCACTGACCGAGCGCTTGATACCACAATGGATGCCAATGATGTTCCGATGGCTACCTTAACGAGGGCTTCTGATGGAGGAGTAAAAAACGGAAAAACAGCGAGAAGAGCAGGCACGACAACAAACCCCCCGCCATTGCCAAACAGACCTGCCGTGATACCTGCAATGGCACCAGTTATACACAAAGTAACTACAAACCACAGTAGCTCTATTTCCATTTGCTTTTTACTCCGCATGAAACAGCTTTAAACATGAATGACCTTTTAAGTTTTTCTTATATACAGTTAACTACATACACAAACACCGACTTATGTCGGTGTTTGCAAGGAGCCAGTTAAAAACGGGCTGCAAGTCGGGTGTAGTAATATCCTCCCTGCCAATCAACCACCGAGGCAGAGTCATAGACTTCACCGCAACAGGCGTCGCCGTTAGTACTTACATCTGGGTAATTGTCGAAGAGATTTCTTACCCCCACTGACAGGGTGAGGTTCTCGTTAATAAGGTAGGAGCCCTCTATATCGAACATATATTCGTCACCGAAGGTTTGAATATTCGTGGCGTTTACCCCGTCATCGCTTCCCGCATTTTCGTATTCGCCAAAATAGCTAAGACGTGCAACGGCAGACCACACGTCGTAACTGTGGGTAACTGAGAAAACACCACGCATTTCGGGGCGGCCGTTTTCAAAGTCGAACTGATCCTCTGCGTTCAAGTATTCACTCGGATCAGAATCGAATTCTGTTTTGTTGTAATTCACAGAGCCGGTTAGCACGGTTGCGCCATACCTCGATTCCATCTTGTAAGTAGCAACAACGTCCACGCCTTCGGTTACGGTATCGAAAGCGTTTTGGAAGAAGAACACACCACCAATGGACTCGGCGCCAGAAACATTGGCACCTGCTAGGGCTAGATAGTTTTGGTAGGCGTCATAACCGTCTGCTTGAGGATCGGTAACGACAGTGGTGGAAACATCTCGGGTAGACACAGAGTAAAGGCGGTCTTCAAGCTTGATGTTGTAGTAATCAACAGTGAGCGTTAAATCGCCATAGTTCGCAGTCATGCCCAGCGTAAAGTTGGTCGATTTTTCGGGTGAAAGCTCGTTGGCACCAAGCGCCTGCGCTACTTCGCCGCCGGCTGGGAACAGACCTGTTGCTACTGGGAAGCCATCGGGCAGACGGGTAGATACGTTGGTGGTTCCTTGCTGACCTGGAGTAGGAGCTCTAAAGCCAGTGCCAAAAGACGACCTAAAGCCTACTTCATCACTAAACTGATAGAACCCTGCTACTTTGTACACAACTTCTGAGCCAAAGTCAGAATAGTCTTCATAACGCAGCGCAGCCTGAGCAAACAGCTCGTCTGTAATGTCACCAGAGATATCCGTGTATACCGCATATGAGTCACGCTCGTATGAGCCCGAATAGTCTGGTGAATAGCCAGGGAAGCCGTTGGAGCCAACGCCTACAACGGTATAAACGGCGTCTACTCCAGCGAATCCATCATCTTCAACCCCATCGTCGTTACTGTCAGCACTGGTGTAGTTGGCACAATTCAGAGTTGAACCGTTAGCAATGACAGCAGCGCCCAGTGCCGTAGTGGTGAAGTCATCGTTACAAAACTCCCAAGGGTCGGATGTGGCGTAAGAGCCGGCGATATAGGAACTTAGCTCGCCTTCAGATATTTCGTATGACTCGTCTAAGTAACTTGCACCGAAGGCAAGAACATACTGGTTCAAGTCATAGGTGAAGTCAGCTTGAATCTGTGTTTCTTCGTTGGTTAAGTCACCCGGCTTAAATGAAGTAGGTGACTCGTTACCCAGTGACGGGTTAATGGTATTGGCTAGTGTGTAAGAGATTTCATTATTGCCGTAACGACCACTGATATCATAAGTAAGGTCGCCCGACATGCCCTTAACACCACCAACAAATGAGTAGTCAGTCACATCACCGAAGAAACGAGGCGTGAAGCCACCAGGGAAGAACTCTAGCGGGTTCCAGATTGAACCGTCCTCAAGTCGAATGTCTTCAATGGTGCCATTGCCTGGATAGCGATAATAGAATGAACCGTCACCTTCACTTTCTGAATAGTTACCGAATGCGTAGAGTTCAAGTTCACTGGATAGTGCGTAACCGGCGTTAAAGAAAACACGCGTCCCGCTTGTATTTGGTTGCCCCCATGGTTGGACTACGTCTGAACCATGAACGCTGTTGGCCATGGCCGTAGCATTAGCGATGTATTGATCTGACTGGTCATCCACACAGAACCATGGCTCACAATATTGCTCACCACGAAAGGTGGCTTCGCTGTCAGAATATTCGGCTGAAATACTGAAAAAGCCATCGTCGCCTAACGCGAAACCTTTATTCCCAGTAACGGTAATTTGATCGCCATCTCCTTCGTAGTAGCTGCCGTAGTCGGCAGTGAACGAGCCACCTTCGGTGTTATTTTTTAATTGAAAGTTGATAACACCTGCAATGGCATCTGAGCCATATTGCGCAGCTGCACCGTCGCGCAACACTTCAACACTTTGAATTGCTGCGGTTGGAATAGTTGCGATGTCTGGCCCCTGTGTGCCAGAACCGCCAATTGAAACAAGTGCGGCCCTATGACGACGTTTAGAGTTAACCAAAACAAGCGTTTTGTCGGTGGGCATACCTCGAAGCGTTGCTGGACGGATAAACGTTCCGCCGTCGGAAATGGGTTGACGGCCTACGGAATAAGAGGGAACGAGTGTCATAAGGACATTGTTCATATCGGTAAACGCAACGGCTTCAACGTCTTCGGCGGTGAGTACATCAACCGGTACAGGAGAGCTGGTTACTGAACGCGGTGCACCGCGGGCACCAACAACGGCAATGCGTTCTAGGTCTTTGGCTTCTGTGGTTTCTTCAGTCACTTCTTGCGCCTGTACAAGCAATGAAGTAGTGAAAAGTGTTAATCCGGTAAGTGCGTAACGTACTGCAGTGTGGAGCTTTTTCTGTTTCATTTGTGTTCCCAATCGTGCTTATTGCTACTTAGTTTTGTGGGTGTGGATTATTAAAATCTGCACTCTTTTTAGGCACGCACGAGCACTACTTTGATGCGAGAAGCATCTTGTTATTGTTGTCTAGCCACTCGTGTACAAGAACAAGGCTAAAAACTCTTTGGCATTGCAGGAAGAAAGAAGATTATTCAGGGATATAAGAAAAATATTGAGCCGTCTCACAGGGCGCTAATTTAATGCTATTAGACTTAAGTATGGGGGGAGACAAGATTTTCATGCCCCACTGCTTTTAGCCCATTTTTACAATTTTGCTTCATATAACTTAATGGAATGGCATATTCGTTGCTGCCGTCTTCATTAAACCGTTCCCGTTCTAGAACTCACCACCTTTGTAAGGAGGGCAAGTGCATTCAAAACAGCTGCATTATTTTGTTATGACTGTGCGTAAGGGTAGTATTGCTGCGGCGGCAAGAGCATTGGATATCGCTCAACCCGCCATTAGTCAGCAGTTGGCAAGTTTAGAAAGAGAGATGAAAGCGACGCTGCTTGAAAGAAGTTTTTCGGGAGTAAACCTAACATCGGCGGGCGAAGTTTTTTATAAACATGCATTAAAGCTGCTAACCGAAATAGACAACGTTAAGGCCGCATTGGAAGCCTTTCAAACCGGACAAAAGAAGGTAGTAAAAATAGGAATGCTACCGTCAATCGGAAATGTGCTTTCTTTACCGCTGCTCACGGAGATAAC
Source organism: Alteromonas sp. BZK5 (assembly GCF_014349115.1). Taxonomy (NCBI): domain Bacteria; kingdom Pseudomonadati; phylum Pseudomonadota; class Gammaproteobacteria; order Alteromonadales; family Alteromonadaceae; genus Alteromonas; species Alteromonas sp. BZK5. Next base: position 7,257 of record NZ_JACSOE010000071.1, read on the forward strand.
GGCGAACCATAAAGGGCTCAAAGTCGAAATCAGCACTGGACCGTCTTACACCATTAATGATTGGCTTGAGTCAAAGCAGGTGGATGTTGCGCTTACTTATCAGCAAGCTGTCGACCCTAAATTCATGCGAGTCACACCGCTAATTCAAGAAGATCTTCATTTGGTTTTTTCTGCCTCCTCATCGTGTGAACAATACGCCAAGCTTCGAGATAGAACGACGATCCGTTTTTGGGAAATCAGTGAATTACCTTTGCTATCACCGGGTAACAAAGATGCATTGGGTCAACTAATTGCTGACTATGAAAAAGCAACGGGCGTTAGTTTGCAGCACGATTTGGCTTATTCTGGACAACTCATGACTGGCCTTAGGCAAGTTATGCAGGGAGAAGGCGTGATGATCCTTCCTACATCAGCTATTTTTCATTTAAAGGAGTCTGGCCTAGTTTCATCACTGAAAATAACACAGCCAGAAATGCAGCGTACTGTACTCGCTGCGACAAACAAAAGTGCCAAGACGCTGCTAGATAGCAGTCCGATCATTGATATTCTCAGAAAAGTAGTGGCTCAAGAAAACGCACTGAAGCACTGGTGCGGTACGTTAGAATTTGCCGCTTCATCGTTCATAGCGCAACCTGCGTAGCTCTGTGCCAACACAAGATGAGGCTAAATCTCGCGTACGACGAGAATAATGCAACCCGTTAAGTGCAAAAGATCACTGGGTTAGTAGTTCTGGGGCAGTTCAATATCAACAAGCACAGGTAAATGATCTGACAAGATTCGAGTTTTCGCATTTTTTAATTTTCTGCACGCTTTTACCTTGATGTCGTCAGACACCCATACTCTATCAAGTGCAAATACAGGAAAGTGGCTTGGAAATGTTGCCCCCACTTTTTGCTGTAATAGTAAATCGTTAAGTGCTTTAAACGCTTTTGAGAAAAACTGCCACTCATTGAAATCACCGGCTAGAACTAGAGGGATTTGCTTCTCTTTCATTCTTGAAGAAAGGTGCTCATGAAGCAAAGAAAACTGTGAGCGACGTTCTAGCTTCTTAAGCCCCTTATGGGTATTCACCACCGTAAGGGGGGTCTTTTCTGTCTTGAGCTCTACAATCTGAACATTTCTAGGCTGTCGCCCGTTTTGGCTGACATCCAGTGTATCGTGCGCTAATACGTCAAAGCGAGTTAGAATGGCGTTGCCGTACCAGCCATCAGATTCCCTAATGGCTGGTGATGGAATGAGCTTAAACGTGTTTTCAGCGCAGATATCTTTAACGTCCTGTGCTGTACTTCGCTCAGAGGGACGAGTATCCATTTCTTGCAGCAGCACCACGTCGGCGCCACTGTTTGCCAAGAATTGCCCTATGCGTTTGTAATCGTGCTTTTTGTCTCTACCTATTCCGCTGTGAATGTTGTAGGTCACTATGCGGCACATTTCTCTACCTCATCTTTGTCACTATTATCACTGGCAGTATCTTGATTCCCCGACTCCTTCCGAGCTTGGTAGTAGCGGGCAAATTTTTGCGAGCCCCAAATCATAAGGCCCCATAAAACGATACCGCCAACTAAATAGCTAATGGTTTCCACAGAAGGGTTTTGCCAAATTTGTGCTATCGAATCACCCACAAGCCCTTTCGCAATCATGGGCGGGAACATGCCTAAAAATGTCCCTACTAAAAACTGGAAAATGCCAATAGATGAGATACCCGCTACCAAATTCACCAAACTAAAGGGCGCTACAGGCAACATTCGAATGGCCGCGACGCCAACGATACCGCTACGCTTTAGTTTTTCATCAACGGCAGCTACCTTTGGACCACCAATTTTTCTAAGCCCCGCGTTGCCAGATAGCTTGCCTATTCCAAACATGATTGCAGAGCTCATTAGTGCTCCCATGATGCCGTAGATGGGCCCCCATATAGGGCCAAAAATAGCAGCCACAGCAAGTGACAGTACTGTGACCGGGAAGAATAAAACGCCGCCGACCACATAAACCAGCAACACGGTAGGCAGAGCAAAGTAGGTTCCACGACTTTTCTCTAGAAAGGCGTTAATGCTGTCGGAACTTAACCATGGTATGGACTGGCTAGCCCAAAACATAAGCCCGCCAAGAACAGCAATGATGGCAAGACCAATCAAAATCATAATACTGCGACGTCTTGGGTTACGTGCAGGCATAGCAGCTCCATCAAAGGTTGGCACTGAAATAAGGGGTTCTTCAGGGTCAGATAACGCTCTGAACACATTCTTAACGGATTGTTCGGTAAACACCTCATCGCGAACTTCGGTAAGTACGTAGCCGTGTGCTATCTGATCCTGCATTAATGCTTCAACCGGATATTCATTGTTGAATAACGCCGGCATTGCATCAATATCACGCCCCGTGTGCTCTGCGAGTAAGTCGTTTCTCACTTGCTCAATACACGCCTGATTGTCTTTTGTGTTACCAAACAGCACCGTGTCGATTTCGGTGTCTAGCGTCATTGAGCGATTACTCAAGTTTGATGACCCGATAACAAGGTATTTGTTATCGATGGTCATCACTTTGGAGTGGATGCGCTTGTATGCCTTGCGGCCTTGCATGTCTTCAATTGAAGAATAAGTCAGTTTTACTCGCTTAGGGTCAATCCCTTTTTCTAAAATTTCCTTGAATTCTATGCGGCTTGCCCAAAATGCTTCGCACTCAAACTTACCTTTTGGCTCGTAGGAACTTACGATAATGACCGAAAGATTAGGTTTCAGTTTGAGCTGCTTATTTAGCGCTTCAGCGATCTCCTGACGCGTTGTGAACTGATTCTCAATGTAGATTACAGACTCTGCTTCACCGATAAGATCAAGCAGCATATGACGTACCTCTTGAGCAGGCTCGACCTCATCCATAAATGGAATTGTTCTGGCAAGTGCACACTCTACGTCTTCAAAAAGGGGAGGATAATCTTGTGGCCAAGCATCAGGCAACGGGGCATTTTCATCAATGCGCGCGTCCTCGCGGATATCAATAGGTGAAGAGTCAGCAACACGCTGCCACCTCCATCGAACTAATTTTGAAAAGTCGGCTACTACAGGTCCACTTGATACCATTTGCACATCATGAAGAGGACCATACTCCCCATCAGGCCCATCACGCTCTTCTGAAACTACGGGATGGTCACGGGTATCCCAGCGGTTAGTGGATACATCCATTCCACCTGAGAATACGAGTTCATCATCGATAACCACAATTTTTTGGTGCTGGCTTCCGCCCATCGGAATCGTGTCATCGAGCTCGGTTTGCACATTGTCTGGAGTTTTTTCTTCCCACACTTCCTTTGCCCACATTTCGCGCTGTGCGAAAAAGGCTAGCGATGAGTCCCAACGTAGCAGGTAAATTTTAATGTCAGGATTTTGCTCAGCTTTCCACTTAAGTAAATCACTTATTACGCTCGGCGCTTCACTGTTCGCTTCGTCGTCGCCTCGCAGCAAGCGAATGCGGCTATCTATATCCCATCCAACAATGAAGATACTGTGCTTAGCTTTAACGATAGAGCTGTGCAAGGCTTTATAATAGTTTCCGCAATCTATCAAAGGTGTAGAAAAGCGAGCCTTGCTCTCTACCCAACAGTTTTGACCGGGTTGAAATACACTCTTTCCTGATTGCATGTGACGTTTCCTATTTATTCATTTTTCACTATTTGTATTCTGTTGCAGAATTTGTACCTCTATAAAACGAAAGAACGATAAATATAAGTAAATGATTTTTATCGATAATTAGAGTTTTTGAGCTCGTGTGTAAGATGTATCAGCTCGCAATGTGTAATATTTTCACTGTGAAACGAGTTTAATATTCACAGTTGGAAAAACAGGCGCTAGATAAATTAAGTTTTATCCGAAGACTATTAAGCGATAGAAGCGGCACGAGCAGGTGAAATGGGAAGAGGGTTTGCGGTTGTGGCTGATGAAGTACGAACGTTAGCAGGTAACTCCCAGTCCTCATCCAATGAAATTGACAACTTAGTTAAAACGACAGTGTCAAAAATTGAGGAACTGGCGCAGCTCATCCAGAAAATAGATGGGTAGCAAAAAAAAGCCTTGGCTGTGTTGCCAAGGCTTTAGCATTCTCATTAAGTCACGTTGTTAAACGTGAGACAACCAATGTCTTAGAAACGATACTCAACACCAATACTGGCTTGCTTAAGATCGGTTTCAAAATCGGTGTCGTCGATGTCATCAAACGCTTCGTCTGCATCAAGCTCTGTATCATAAACAGTGTACTCGGCGTTTACTAAAAAGTTACTAGTAATCGCGTAGCTTAGACCTGCGCCTACAAACAAGCTTTCGTCATCGTTATCACGTGAAACGCCAGCAAAGTTATACTCGGTTTCTGACCAAAGTTGACCTGCTTTCGCGTAGAGAGAAAAACGCTCTGTTAATGGAAGAATACCCTTGATCGCCGCTGTGTAGCCGTCTGTTTCAGCGCCTGCAAGGTCGTTACCGTAATCACCAAAATCGATGTAACCACCTTCAATTGCAATCCACTCATTAAATTTATATCCAACAAGGCCTTGCCAAACATCTTTGTCATCGTCAAAGTCATCTTCACCTTCAACGCGTAGGTAACCGTAATTACCACCTACATAAAAACCACTGTCTTTTGCTTCAATTTGATTTGATTGAGCATGCGCACCGAATGAAGCCATAGCACTGATAGAGGCAACAGCTGCAAGTCCGGTAAGTGTCTTAAGTGTGTTTTTCATAAGTTCATCCTCATTACTTCTTTAACATTCCATCGACTTCTTATCTGAAGTTAATGCGTCTTTAATTGCATCATCTCTGTATCAATTGCTGTGCCATGGTAGAAATTGCAGAATGTATTTCAATTAGATGAAAACTTTACATAAACCGGCACTTTTTAGTTGGTTATTTAGCCGCTTATAGAAAGTATGGAAAAGTTTCACTCTTCAAAAAGCGAAAAAATTTCCCAATCTCTGAAAGAGATTCACAGATCTAGCTCATTTTCCGCATTACATGGTTCTACTGAGCGACAGTCGATTACGTCATAAAGTGAACTGGGTTTTTAATGTATTGAAATTAATCAACTTTTCATTGATTGGATTTTCTAATCAGTTGAATTCATTTTATCAACTGTAAATACTCTTTAAGCCTGTCTATCTTGTAACTGCTTATGAGGTAAACAAAATGTTAACAAATTAGTGGTGTGATTCGCACTCACGCTTTGGTAACTACAACAAACTCAGACGGGAAAAGACCATGACTATAAACAGGTTTAAAAAAACCACAGTATCAGTACTTGTTGCCTTATCGCTTGGTGCAACAGGGGCTATTGCCAACGATCAAATTAGTAAGCCTGCGGGTGCTAAAGGCACGGGCACTGCTAAAGCTTTTCAAGCGAAAAATAATCAATTTTGGTGGCCTGATCAGCTCGATCTCTCTCCGTTAAGAGATCACGATAATCGCTCAAACCCACTAGGTGATGATTTCAGTTATGCAAAGACATTCGCTAAGCTAGATCTCGACCAAGTAAAAAAAGATGTTAATGAGCTACTCACTACTTCTCAAGATTGGTGGCCGGCCGACTTCGGAAATTATGGTCCTTTCTTCATTCGACTTTCATGGCACAGTGCAGGTACCTATCGTACGCTAGATGGTCGTGGCGGTGGTGACGGTGGTCAAATGCGTTTTGATCCGCTGAACAGCTGGCCAGACAACGGAAACCTTGATAAAGCGCGTCGCTTGCTTTGGCCTATTAAGCAAAAGTACGGTGAAAGTTTATCTTGGGGCGACTTAATGATCCTTGCGGGTACCGTAGGCATGGAAAACATGGGCTTTGACACCTATGGATTTGCGGGTGGTCGTACCGACGACTGGGAACCTGACATGGTTTATTGGGGCCCAGAAGTGGAAATGCTTGCGAGCGATCGTGAAGAGCGCGACGGTAAGCTTCAGCGTCCGTTGGGGGCAACGCACATGGGCTTGATCTATGTTAACCCTGAAGGCCCTAAAGGTGTGCCTGATCCGATGGGATCTGCGAAAAATATTCGTACTGCATTTGGCCGTATGGCGATGAATGATGAAGAGACCGTTGCGCTAATAGCGGGTGGTCATACATTTGGAAAAATGCACGGCGCACACAAGCCTGCTGATTGTTTAGAAGCTGAGCCAGGCGGTGCAGGCTTAGAAGAGCAGGGACTAGGTTGGAAGAACAATTGCGGTAAAGGCAATGCAGAAGACACTGTAACGAGCGGTTTGGAAGGTGCTTGGACACAGCTACCTACTAAATGGACGAGCCTATATCTTCAAAACTTATTGGGCTTTGAGTGGAAACAAACTCGCAGTCCTGCCGGCGCTATCCAGTGGATCCCTACCGATGAATCGCTTCATAAATCAGTACCAGATGCGCACGTAGAAGGTAAGAAAAATCCTCCTGTGATGACCACAGCTGACTTGGCGCTTAAGTATGATCCAGAGTATCGAAAAATTGCCGAGCGCTTCTTAGCGGATCCCAAAGAGTATCAAACGGCATTTGCTAAAGCGTGGTTCAAGCTAACTCACCGTGATATGGGTCCTAAGGCACGTTACTTGGGTAACGATATCCCAGAAGAGAACTTCATCTGGCAAGATCCAGTGCCTAAAGCTGACTATAAAGCGATCTCTGAAAAAGACGTTAAGAAACTTAAAGCTGACATCTTAGACAGTGGCTTAACCGTTCAGCAACTTGTGAAAACAGCATGGGCGGCAGCATCTAGCTTCCGAGCATCTGATTTACGCGGTGGAGCGAACGGTGCTCGTATTGCCCTTGAACCGCAAATGAATTGGGAAGCCAACGAGCCTGAAACCGTTCAAGCCGTTGTTTCTAAGCTTAAAGAGATGCAAGAAGATTACAATTCACGCATGTTTTCTAAGAAGAAAGTGTCTCTTGCTGACCTCATTGTGATTGGCGGTGCGGCAGCAATTGAAAAAGCAGCGGCAGATGCTGGCGTCAAGGTTACTGTGCCAGTGGTTCCGGGTCGAACTGATGCTACGCAAGAGCAAACAGACGTTAATTCGTTTTCATTGTTAGAGCCAACAGCCGATGCGTTTAGAAACTATTACAACGCAGAAGCTAGCTATCGTTCGCCAACCGACATGCTGGTAGACAAAGCCGATCAGCTTAATCTAACAGTACCAGAAATGACTGTTTTGCTTGGTGGTTTGCGTTCATTGGGAGCAAACACAGGTGGCACTAGCCACGGTGTATTTACTGACAAAGTAGGCACACTTAACAACGATTTCTTCGTAACGCTTCTTGATATGGGCGTTAAGTGGAGAAAAACAGATAACCCGTCGGTATATGAAGGTGTAAACAGAACTACTGGTGAAGTTATGTATACAGGTACGCCTGTAGACCTGGTCTTTGGATCAAACAGTGAGCTGCGTGCAGTGGCCGAAGTTTATGCCTACGACAACGCGAAAAGCCGTTTTGTTAAAGACTTCGTCGACGCTTGGACCAAAGTGATGACGCTAGACCGTTTCGATTTACGTCACGATCTAAACGCCAGCTTGGGTAAATAGATGCGGTATAACTGCTATCGCGAATTAGCTTAACAACTAATTCTTAATAGACATAAAAACTAAAAGGGCGCTTCCGCGCCCTTTTTAATTGATTTCTATAAGTTGTGTTATGAATTCTTAATGTGATTAAAACGCCCGCGAGACCATCGTAAACCCATCTTGAATTCGATACACTGAACCTTTATTTTTTTCTTCTACAGACAATTACCACAATGGCTAGTCTTCAACGAACGTTGGTCAATTTAGAAATGCTAAGCGACGATATTAATGCACTTCACGTCGACGCACTTAATACGCACGCCCACATTAAGCTTTTACACAATGTGTTGAATGAGCTAAAGAACGCCGAGCAATTTGTTGCCTTAGAAACAGAGGCCAGTTTCCAAAAGTCGTTATCTGGCTCACTGTTTGAGAACATATTTGAGCGAAAACGTATGGTAGGTGTTTACATAAAGCTGGTGGGCTATGTTATTACAGCGTGGGAAGCGACCAATAAAGCGAATGCAATCATCAGTGAAAACTTCGATTCAAGTGCCGATAAGCGATTGGAGTTACTGCAGGTAAAAGCAATAAAAGCCAAATCTCAATTAAAAACCGTAGCGTCAGCGATGGGCAAAGAAGACTATGCAAAGTTTGTCCAGACGTTAGGTCTGTCTGCCCAAGAGTGGCAATGGGATACGCTTCGCGCTAGGTTTTAGCCAGCGCGAAGGTATGACTGAAAGCGCTCATGTCATGAGCGAGTTTGGCTACGGTGTGGTATTTCGAATACCAATGCCTTGTTCGTTGATAACCCTTACTTCGCGTTGAGGGAACGGTATTTCAATGTTGTGCTCGCGTAATGTTTCAAACACAGTAAGCAGCAAATCGCCACCCACGCGGTTTTTACCATCGTCCACCCCTTCCATCCAAAACTCAACGAACATGTTAACGCCAGAGTCGCCAAAGCTATCTATTTCACAGTCAGGCAGCTCTTCAAATGGAACATCGTCGCCACTGATCACCTGCGGGTGTTCCGATACTGCCTCTTTAATAATCTCTACCATCGCGCGGATATCAGTTTTATAGGCGACAGAAAAGTCGATGCGGTAACGTTGTTTTTGGTTTTTGTGTGTCCAGTTTATTAGCAAGGAGCTGATAAACTTTTCGTTAGGCACCAGTACATCTTTACCGTCATAAGTTTCTAATACGGCATAGCGCATTTTAAATTCTCTGACGATACCTTTCTGCCCGTCTTCCAATTCAACGTAATCGCCTACGGTCAACGATTTATCCAACAGAATAATGATGCCCGAAATGAAGTTTGATGCGATGGACTGCAGACCTAAGCCTAAACCCACACCTACTGCACCTCCGAACACGGCCAATGCGGTAAGATTAATTCCCATGACGTTAAGCAATAAAAGAAACACCACACAGAACAGGGCAACTTCAAACAGCTTTGCGAACACTTCTTTGGTAGAAACGTCGAGCGACTTATGGTTTCGAATAATATCTTGACCAATGGCGTTCGAGCTGCGGCCTAGCCAGAACAGCAAGCCACCAAACAATAGCACTCTTGTTACGCCATACGCTGATATTTCAACATTGCCGACTGATATTGCCATTGACTCCAATGCTGAAGTTATCAGCGGAAGCACGCCAACTAAGTGTAAAAATAGGATAGGTAAACCCACCCATCGCATAAACGCTGCAATGGTGTTGTTTTCGACAAAACCAGTAATCAAGGAATTAACAAACAGCATTAGTGCTACAACAACGGCTATTTCCAATAGCCATGCATCAAACTGAAATTGCGCCCCCAACACGGTAGTAAGCTTTAGCATACTGATGGTGATAAGCGGGAATAGTGCCTCACCCAGATTGTATAAAAAGCCGTGCATAGTATGTGCGCCTTGCTGTGGCTTTTCTCGGGTAAACTTAAATGGCTTTTTTACTTGTCGTGCAAGCAAAAACGCAACGCAATAAATAATTGCGATTGTTGTAAGCTGGATAACAAAGCTGTCAGACATCACCGATGCTTTGACTAAAGCCAACTTTTCCTCAAAGTGCTGGGTTAAACTATCAACATTCATGTTTTCTACTTCACTTGTTTACCACACTGCAGCAGCGTGGATGTAATTTGAGCGTGGAATAACTGCGCGCTTTTTATCTGTTATAACAAATATGGTAAAGCTTTTTTTATCTATCCAACAGAAATTGGCTATCAAGTTGACTTTAATTTCAAAGGTTTTGAGGTGTTTTTACGTAGAAGAGTCCTGTTTAACTTGTTTTTTTAACGCACACTTTTAAAAGCTAAATGTCTTAAGGTATTGATAAATATAATTAAACTCTGTTACTTGAAAAGTTTACGTTTCTAGGTCGCAAAATTCGTATTAAATAGATATTTATCGTTTTGATAAAAATATAAATATAACAATATCTCTCCTAAAAATGAGGGAAGACAGTACGGTTTAAGACCATTCCCTTAGTGCGAAAAGCCGATAATACTTCCCATGCTCTTAAGCTATGTAAATCGGAACTTATTAAGTGAAACGTCAGACAGGCTTAACTAGATTTTGAACAAAAAATGCGCTGGTGGCTTTCGGCTTTTAGTGGTAGACTCCGCGCGCAATTTGTAAGAGTAAACACCTACGTTCTTTTCTTGATGTCAAACACCAATAAGCCAAGTTGGCAATGGCGTATCTCTTTAGGTTTTCCCAGTAATCTATAACCCCCACGGTTAGCAATAAAGCACTAACGCTTATACCTTTGCGGTATGCAATTTTTTATAAATACCTATGACAGGAGTTTATTAATGTCATTTACCCAATTAGGGCTCGCTGAACCCTTGTTAAAAGCTATTGAAAAACGAGGGTTTAGTACACCATCACCAATCCAGGAAAAGGCAATACCAGAAGTATTGCAAGGAAAGGATGTGTTGGCAGCTGCGCAAACGGGAACAGGGAAAACTGCAGGATTTGGACTTCCTATTTTACAGAGATTGATGGAAGGACAACCTGTATCTGGCAACAATGTTCGGGCACTTATCTTAACACCCACGCGAGAACTTGCTGCTCAGGTAGAAGAGAGCATCAGAGCGTTCAGTGAGTTTTTGCCGTTAAAAACTGCCGTGGTATTTGGTGGTGTAGGGATTAATCCTCAAATGATGAAGCTGCGTAAAGGTGTAGATGTGTTAATCGCTACGCCTGGACGATTGCTTGACCTCTACCAGCAAAACGCTGTTAAGTTTTCTCAGCTTGAAGTGTTGGTATTGGATGAAGCCGACAGAATGCTTGATATGGGCTTTATTCACGACATTAAGAGAGTATTGAAGCTATTGCCACAAGAGCGCCAAAGCTTACTGTTTTCAGCCACGTTTTCTGATGAAATCACTGCGCTGGCGAAAACAATAACGCGCAACCCTGTGAGTATTTCAACCGCGCCAGCGAATACCACGGTAGAAGCGGTTCAGCAGCACTTAGTGACCATTGATAAATCTAAAAAGACGACCGCGCTTATTTGTCTGATCAAACAGCAGAAGTGGGAGCAGGTGTTAGTATTTAGCCGCACGAAACACGGCGCTAACCGTATTGCAGAAAAGCTAACTCGGTCAAAAATTCCAAGTGCCGCGATTCACGGTAATAAAAGCCAAGGAGCGAGAACTAAAGCGCTTGCTGACTTTAAAAATGGCGCAATTAAAGTGCTGGTAGCTACCGATATCGCAGCACGCGGCATCGACATTAGTGAATTGCCTATCGTTGTAAACCTAGACTTACCCAATACGGCTGCTGATTATGTTCACCGAATTGGTCGTACAGGGCGCGCAGGCGCTAGTGGACAGGCGTGGTCATTTGTATGTGCTGAAGAACTGCAAAACCTGAAAGATATTGAGACACTGATTCAAAAGCTGCTTCCTCGTGAAACGTTGGAAGGTTTCGAGCCTCAGCAAGCCGTGCCTGTTACCACGCTTTCTAAGCCTAAAAAGCCCAAGAAGCCGAAAAAGCCGAAAGCACCACAAGGTGAGAGCGGCAGCGAAGGTAAACGAAGTGGCGAGAATAAAAAGTCGGGTCAACGCCAAGGCAACCGTAGCGGAAATGGTAATCCGCGCGCAGGTAAACCGGATTCGCGCAACAATAGCGGTGGAAAGCCTGCAGGTCGAAGACGCTCAGGAAGTGAAGGAATTGCCGCTAAACGACCAGCTAAGCGCAGAAGTAATCCGTCAAATAGCACCACTAATAATACGGCGTCAAACAGGGCAAAAGCGTAAACAGCTGAACTGCGCTTCATAAAACCGAGTTTATTAAAAAAGGGCCGTTGGAGAGGCCCTTTTTTAATGTCCGTCTTCTTTGTAGCGTCACCTTGATTTAGAACCACTATACTTGCGATAACACGCCGCGATTACGAACATTTTAAATCTCGCTGAGTGGGTAATGAATTATGCGGACTGGTATTAGGGCCTATTGATCTTTGTTGTACATTTTTGCAGCGGTCTGTGTGCCATCTAGACAAGGCGAATGTTTGACGGTTTAGTGGTTCTAAATCGAGAACATTCAACGCAGTATAG
>NZ_JACSOE010000072.1:0-18992 GCF_014349115.1 Alteromonas sp. BZK5
TGCCACACTTATAAGTAGTAACCCACCTCCGCAGCCATTTATTGGTGTGGTCTACAGAGGATTATGTCTTTTTAGAGGGGAAAATCCCTAGAACCCCTATCTGGATTACAGGAGTCCAAATCAATATGAGGCGGACATGAAGAAATTGAAAAAAGTAGCTTAACTGGGTTGGTCAATTTTGGTTGACCACGTCATCTCTGCTCTTTGAGAAACTGTGTATAGATCGTATATACAGTAACCTTTATCTACAAGTAAATATTTTATCGCTGACCGTAGGTTGGAATTATATTGTTCATTTACTCTCTAATAGGGGATCGGCTAACTTCACATCGTCACGTGCGATCGCAAAAATTCATTTTTTTCTAAACCATTTCAGGGGCGAGTGCTGTAACTAGTATTATGAAATAAATGTAAGGTTGCTCATGCTCTGGCTTTTAGGTCTTCACATCTTCGGTCTTCTGATCTGGTTGGCAACCGTGTTGTATTTGCCAATCTTAATTGCTACTGAGTCGAAAATGCGCGAAGACTTTATCGATATTCCATTTGGAGTGGGGTCGGTAGCGCGGCTGATATTCGCGTATGTGGCTTCGCCCGCGGCTATCATTTCTATTATTGCGGGAACATTGGTCTTTGTAATAAACGACACCCTTACTTTCTGGCTGATGGTGAAACTAACCATTGTGACGATACTGGTGATATTGCACGCGAGCCTTGGGCTACTGATAACGCGCCTTGAACGCCAGGAAATGCGTTATCTGGCAGGCTTTAGCTGGTGCTTTCTGATAGCGATATTTTGCGGCGTCGGAAGCATACTGTTTGTGGTCCTGGCAAAACCTGCTGCACCTGGTTTTGTGCCATGGCCAATCTAGGGCTCAACTTAGCGTTCATTATTTTGAGGCTCGTTAACACCTACGCCGTAAGCAAAAACCAGTTGAGCGCCCAAAAAACCAGTAATACCGATAAGGATGCCAGCTAGAACGCTGACATAGATTCCCCAGGGATTAATAAGTTCGCCGGGGTCATCGCCTAAGCGTAAGGTAAGGTTAAATGTGGTCAGCGATAGCGTCATTACTGCTAGAACGGCGTGAGCCCAGGCTGCGACAATATGGCGAATAATACGTACAGTAAAAACATCAATGGCACCGGCAAGGCTGGCCAAAACACCAAATGCCAGTCCAGCAGCAGTAAGCCAAAAACTGGCTTCAGCCCAGAAAGGATCGCTGGTAAGGATAAATACAATATCTGTGACAATGAGTATGAGCAAAAACGCGATGGGAAAATGGATCAGGGCTGGATGTAGCGCATGCCCCCTAAGTGAAGCGCGGCTGCTGATTATTGAATTCGACATAGAAGCGTCAGATCCTAAATACCGTTTAAGGAGTGAGTTTGGTAAATAGAGTAACAGAATATCTTTTCACTGCCAGTGCCTTATTGTTGGCAGGTTGCAGTGAGCCGTATTCCATTCTCGCCCCGGCAGGTCCGTCAGCCAAGGCGGTTACCACAATCTGGTGGGGCATGCTCACGGTTGGAGTCGTGGTATTACTGGGGATTTGCTCACTCTGGTGGTATGCCAGCTTCCGACGCAATCGTAAATATAGCGATGCAGATGTAAAACGCGTTCTTACTCGTATGGTTTTGTGGGGCGGTATTGTGTTACCCACGGTGGGCATAACCGTATTGCTCATTTTTGGTATTCCAGCTGGGAATATTATGCTGCCTTTGGCAGATGAGCGCGCTGTGCGAATTGATGTGCATGCCAGACAATGGGCGTGGGATGTAACCTATCCGCAACATGATATTGAACTAACAGATGAAATTCATATTCCTGTCGATACGCCAATTGATATTCATGTGACTAGTGCGGACGTGATTCATGGCTTCTGGGTGCCACGGCTAGGAGGAAAGATTGATGCGATCCCGGGGCACACGAACATCGTGCGTTTGCAAGCCGATGAAGTAGGTGAGTTCGGTGGCCAATGCGCCGAATATTGCGGCCTTTCTCACGCTAAAATGCATTTTAAAGTCATTGCTCATTCTGCTGAGAAGTTTGATGCATGGCTCGTCCAACAAGGTAAAACACAATGAATGGCAAATCAGAACTACACAAAAATTTTGCCAAGGTATGGGATAACCTACCTGGGTGGGGCAATCTTGCAGCGGTAAACCATACTTCTATCAGTCAGCGATTCATGCTAACCGGGGTGATCTTTTTTCTCGTAGGCATTTTGCTGGCAATGCTGATCCGCTCGCAATTGGCGTTGCCAGGTCAGACACTCATTACTGCCGACCTGTATTCACAGGTTTTTACTATGCACGGCACTATTATGATGTTCTTGTTTGCCATTCCGGTTCTGGAAGGCGCGGCGATGTATCTTATTCCAAAGATGATCGGCACGCGCGATCTAGTCTTTCCCCGTTTGAGCGCCTTAGGCTATTACTGTTACCTCTTTGGAGGGTTGATTTTGCTGTCAAGTCTGGTGCTAGGCATCGCGCCTAATTCGGGCTGGTTTATGTACACACCCTTATCCAGCGACGACTATTCCGCTGGCGCGGGCTCAGACTTCTGGCTACTCGGAGTGACTTTTGTAGAAATATCTGCAGTATCGGCAGGTATTGAGCTTACCGTCTCGATTTTGCGTACAAGAGCGCCGGGCATGAGTTTGAGCAAAATGCCTATTTTCTGCTGGTATATTCTCGCGATGGCGTTAATGATCGTGTTCGGTTTTCCTCCGCTGATTCTGGCTAGCATTCTGTTAGAGCTTGAGCGGGCAGCGCAAATGCCTTTTTTTGATCCTAACGCTGGTGGTGACCCTATTTTATGGCAGCATTTGTTCTGGTTATTCGGCCATCCTGAAGTTTACATTATTTTTCTGCCGGCAGCGGGTATGGTCTCCACTATATTGCCAGTGTTCGCGGGTCGACCGCTGGTGGGATATCGTTGGGTTGTATTATCAGTAATCATCACTGGGTTTATCAGCTTTGGCTTATGGGTACACCACATGTTTACCGTCGGGATCCCTCATTTGGCCCAGGCATTTTTTTCCATTGCCAGCATGCTGGTGGCGATTCCCACAGGCATTCAGATTTTCGTTTGGTTAACGACATTGTGGGTAGGCCGTGTTCGGTTTGAACTGCCGATGCTATGGATTTTTGGCTTTTTGTTTATCTTCGTTTGCGGTGGGTTGACTGGTGTGATGCTAGCACTGGTGCCCTTTGACTGGCAGGTGCACGATACGCACTTTGTAGTGGCGCATTTTCATTATGTGCTTATTGGCGGAATGTTCTTTCCGCTGATCGCCGCCCTATATTACTGGTTGCCCCATTTTTCCGGACGAATGCCGTCTATGAGAATGGGACGCTGGGCGTTTGGCTTGGTGTTTGTCGGATTTAATTCAACGTTTCTGATCATGCACCTAACTGGTCTGTTGGGCATGCCACGCCGAGTGTTTACTTACGAAAGTGGCCTGGGCTGGGATTGGTTAAATCTGAGTTCTTCCATTGGTGGCTTCGTGCTCGCGATTGGTATTTTAATGCTCGTCTTAGATGTGACGCTACATTTTCGATATGGTCGAAAGGCTTCATCTAATCCTTGGCAAGCTGATACATTGGAATGGGCCACGGGCATGCCGCCGGTGTCTTACAATTTTGCCAGTATCCCTGAGGTAAAATCACGTCATCCACTATGGGACGACCCGTCGTTGATTAATAGCATTCCAGCTGGCGAACATGGCTTAAAAAGTATTAAGCACGGGCGACGGGAACTGTATGGAACAGATGCGATTAGTGGCAAGCTAAAAGAAGTTATTCATATTCCCAGCCATTCGTGGTGGCCTCTAATTTGTGCGGCTACCCTGGCGGGGTTGTGCATCAGCCTGGTGTCTAAAGCGTATATGGTCGGCATCTTTTTCGCCATATTGGGTCTAGGCTTCTTTTTACGCTGGAGTTGGGAGAACGGCACGCACAAGACGATGGCACCACTGACGGATGAAGAAGCGAGCCGGGGAGAGCCGCCTCTGCACTCGCGTACCTTTGACGGGCCAGGGTTATGGGGTATGTGTGTGACTCTGTTAGCTGACGGCACCTTATATTTGTCGCTGCTTTTCGGTTGGTTATATTTGTGGACAGTTTCACCAAATAAAACCTTACCTGACGTGTCGGCAATTTCGCCGGTTTTAATGGGGCTAAGTGGTGCGTTACTGACCATTGCAGTGACTTTGTATCGCCGTCTGAATCGCTATTTGCGCCGTGAGCAAGAGAAGTCGCTCGCTAAGTGGCTTTGGCTCGTTTCAGCCTGTGGAATGGGTCATGTTGGACTATTGGCTTTCATCACTGTTTCGAGTGACCTGCAATTTACGACTAATGCGTATGATGCCGTATTGTTGGTGATGCTGGCCTTTTTGCTTTTCCACAGTATCATCAGCGTGATCACCACTACGCTCCAGGCACTGCGGGTTAGTTATGATTACATCAGTACAAAGCTGTCCTATGAAATTGTCGTAATGAGCCCCATGTGGTTGTTTACACATGTTATTTTTTGGCTAAGCTTCGCAAGCTTTTTGATCTTACCAACAATATGGGAGGCTAAATGAAAGTTTCCCGCGCGCACCCTTGGCATCTTGTGGCCGGGTTTGTGATTTGGGCGCTCTGGTTTGTATTTACTTATGGCGGTGTCGCGGTGGCTTGTCAGCTGGCTAAACCTGCGGCCGAGGCGGGCCTATTTAATTGGATAAACCTTAGTTTTTTAATTCCTACGTTTCTTATTGTTATTTATTTGGGAATTTGCGCCTTTAAGTCGTGGCACGTAGCGGCAAATGCAGAAAATGAGTCGCGCTTTTTACTGCGTGTAGCGGCGACAAGTTATCTTGCTTCGGCCATTTCGACGCTGGCTGTTGGCATTCCTCTTTTGGCGATGGCACCATGTATTTAATTATTCTCGTAGCAACGTTATTGTTTTGGTCAACCGGTGCATGGGCGCACAACCCCTTTACCAGTGGTGGCCAGGACGCGTTTTCCGCTAGCCTTACGGCGGTGATAGTACTGATATTCTGGATAATCTATGTATGGGGCTGCCGCTACGCTACCGCAGTTGTATGGCGGAGATGGCTATTTCATATCACCATTTTGATCACCTTTTTTACCATTTTGGGTCCGTTGGACGAATGGGCTGAACATAGCTCTGCTGCGCATATGACCCAGCATATGTTTATGATGGTAATAATAGCGCCAGCTTTCGCTTTGGCTCGGCCATTGCCACAGTTCTACAGGGCTTGTGGAGCATATGGGGAAAGATTATGGAAATATGCATTTAAAATCACTCAATATCCGATGGTATGCACCTACTTTCACGGTATGATGATCTGGTTCTGGCACATCCCGAAATTTTATATGTTGGCGTTGGAGAATCCCTGGATTCACGTATTCGAACACGCCTGCTTTCTGATATCGGCGGTATGGTTTTGGTGGGCCTGCTTACATGCCTTTACCCGTAAAGTTCCCTATGCGTTGCTGGCACTGTTGGTGACGCTAATGCACACGGGCTTTTTAGGTGCGTTTCTTACCTTTGGCAGCACTCCTTTTTACGGTGAATCCCGCAACCTTGCCGATCAGCAATTAGCGGGACTTATCATGTGGGTAGTAGGTGGAGTGCCCTACATCACCGCAGCATTTTGGGTGGGGCATCGCTGGTATAGACAGCTACAACGAAAATCGCTAACTGTTTAATCAGAAGGATTTGTACGTGAGGACTACCGGTCTCGGAGAATAGTTAGCAATCTTGTCATAGAAAGCGCGCCATTACGCGCTTTCTCGTCACCAAATCAAAGCTTGTTAATTAGGCAGCTTCAAGTTCAGCTTTAACCGATGACAGCGCAACATGGTCGTCCATCTCAATAATCATTTTTGCCATGAGCTGCGGATAACCTTTAGCCAGAGCAGCAATTTCCTTACCATCTTTGCGAAAAACTGCGAGGTATTGTTCGTCTTCCGGTGTGCCCACCGCTTCGATTTCGTCCCACTCTTTTGCGTGGCCTACGTATTCAAACTTTACATCAAATTGCTGTGTCCAGAAATAAGGTGTGCGATCAAATGCTTTACGTTCGGCAGGGTAGGCTAGGCTCGCGAGTATATTTTCTGCTGCGCAACGACCATGCTGCTGGGCTAGTCGCCAGTGCTCAATGTGCATTTCTTCGCCATTATACGGATAGCTGGTAATATCACCCACCGCATAGACATCTTCAGCAGCTTCAAGGAATTCGTTCACTTTCACCAATCCCTGATGCGTTAATGTAAAGCTATTGAGTAAATCTTTATCAGTCGTTATGCCGGTAGCTAGCAGCACCAGATTGGTTTCCAACGTTTCGCCACTTTCCAGCTTCACTGCGGTTACTTTTTCAGTACCATGAAATCCACTTACTGTGCCCTCGACAAACTCGACGTCATGCTTCTCGTGTAAATCACGGAAATACTGCCCGATTTGGGTTCCAAATTGTTTTTCAAACGGCACCGCATCAGGTGCGATAACCTTTACCCGTATATTGACGCTACGCTGCTTTAATGAAGCGGCCACTTCCAGACTAATAAAACTGTTGCCAACAATGGTAATATTGTTCGTGTTTTCAACGTCAGCTAATAGACGTTCCACATGCTCAATATTTCGAAGCGTATGGATCCCCAACAAATTAACGCCGGGTAAATCCGGCCGTATGGGGATCCCGCCTGTGGCAATAAGTAATCGATCGTATGTCAACGATTGACCATCATATAGCTCAATTTGATGGGCGGCAGTATCAATTCCGGATACTTTAGCCACTAGGCGTGTAACTTCTGTGATATCCATGTCGTCTTGATTAACAAGGGGGTCTACCTCATCAGGTTCCATGTCGCCCGCTGTCACAGCTTTGGTAAGCAGTGTTCGGTCATAAGGTGCATCTGCTTCTGGATCAACAACAGTGATCCGACCGTGGTAACGATTGTTCACCAGACTTTGCAGAGCGGCAGCGCCTGCTGCGCCAGCGCCGACAATCACAATATGAGAATGTGCGTTAACTGCAGTTAATCGGTTTTGTCGTTTATCGGTGCTGTCGGTGGCCTGTTCGGGATCCACAAGTACCTCGCCGTCACGTATTTCAACCGCATACCGAGATAATCCTGTTAGTGCAGGTGGTTCGCATACATCAGCAGAGGCGATATCAAAAGTGCCTTTATGCCATGGGCAAACCAACTTGCCTCGACATACTGCACCATCTTCAAGAGGCGCACCTTTATGAGGGCAATCGGCGCTGCCGGCATAAACGTTTTCACCGTCACGAATGAGAAGAATTTCTGTATCGTTAAGGGTAACGCGTTTAGGTTTGAGGTTTTCAAGGCGGTCTGCAGGACCGGCTGAGATAAATGACATGAGAGGCTCCTTATCCAAATGGGCGCCGACACCGTGTGCCAGCAAGGAAGTATTGCGAGACTCTAGACCATCAAGTTTTATTCCTATTTGCGCATTGAAAACATTAAATTTCATTTTACGGTCGTGCAATCTTACTTATTCAATTAAAATCATTAGCCTATGGCATTTATTAACCAACGCGGTGTGGCAGCAAAGGCTCCTTGCATGATGGCTCCCCAAACCAATCGTGTTTTTACTACAAAGTATATTCCTGTCGTTCGCAAGTTTTACACTGTCCCGCCGCATTATCGATTATCAAGCAGACGCGGCGCGTTTCCCTAAATTGCCGAAGTTGATTAGATTTTGTCTATTTTCATCGTTTTCTCTCTGTCAATGACCCGAAACGCGGGTTGATTCGTTACTCAATAGTAACCCTCTTAATTTTAGGTTTCTGGCAAGGACTTATTGATGGCACAACAAGCAGCAGAAAAGCGGATTGTTCTGATAACTGGTGCATCTGGCGGCGTAGGCAGTGCACTTTGTGAGGTGCTGAAAAAAGATTATCACCTTATTGGGTTGGATTTGACACCTTGCGAAAGTGCCCATGAAAGTTACGAGTGCGATTTTACCTCCAAAGACTCCATTTCCCTTGCGTTGTATAAAATTCATGAAAAACATGGCGGTCATATTGCCTGCGTGATTCACCTTGCCGCCTATTATGATTTCTCGGGCGAAGACAACCCCTTGTATGAGGCTCTCAATGTAAAGGGAACGGCGGATTTTCTAACCGAACTGCAGCGCTTTGATGTGGATCATTTCATCTATTCCTCCACCATGCTCATTCATCGGGCAGGGGTCCCTGGAGAAAAAATCACCGAGGACACGCCCATTGAGCCCGGCTGGACCTATCCGCAGTCTAAAGCCGATGCCGAAGAAGCCATTCGCAGCCATCATGGCAAAATTCCCTATACCCTGTTACGAATGGCTGGCTTGTACGATGACCACACCGCTGTTCCCACTTTAAGCTATCAGATCGCCCGCATTTACGAGCGGCAATTTAAGAGTTGGGTGTACTCGGGCGATAAAATGGCCGGACAAGCTTTTTTGCATAAAGACGATATGGTGTCATTGTTTACCGAGCTGGTTGAAAAGCGCCATGAAGTGCCCAAAGAAAATGTACTATTGGCCGGCGAAGACAGCGTAATGGGTTATCAGGCGCTGCAAAATCGAATTGGTCATTTGATTTATGGTGAACGAGAGTGGAACACCATCGAAATACCGGAGTATGTTGCTAAACCTGGAGCTTGGCTGGAAGAAAAAACCGAGCCGGTGGTACCTGACGCCTTTGATCATGGTGAAAAGCCGTTCATTAAACCATTCATGATTGATTTATCAAGTGATCATTATGACCTTAATCTCAGCCGGGTAAAGGAACAGTTAAATTGGCGACCACAGCACCACATTTATGATGCACTGGAACGGTTAATTGACAATCTGAAAAAAGATCCGCCAGGTTGGTATAAAGCCAATGGCATCACTTTGCCAGACTGGATGCAAACGGCGAAGGAAAAAGAAGTTAACGCCAACGCAATTCGTGAAAAGCACGAAGATCATTATCGTGACGCCCATAGCAACTTTATTTGGGCCCACTTTATGAATATCGGGTTGGCGTTCTGGTTGTTAACCGCGCCATTTTTGTTGGGGTATGAAAGCCGCGCAATGACGATTAGTGACATGGGGTCGGGACTGGCACTGCTGGTGTTTGCCGGTTTAAGTCTGTCATGGCGAATGAGCCAGGCTCGCTGGGCCGCGGGAATTGTCGGATTTTGGGTGCTCTCGGCACCGTTGGTGTTCTGGGCTCCTACGGCGGGGGCCTATCTGAACGGCACGTTAGTGGGCATGCTGATTATTGCTTTTGCCGTGTGCTCGCGGCCAACGCCCGGTGTATCACTAATAGCGGCGGAGACCGGCCCCAATATTCCGCCCGGTTGGGAGTTTAATCCGTCAAGCTGGGTGCAACGGATGCCTATTATTTTGCTCGCATTTGTAGGTTTTTTTATTTCACGCTATTTGTGTGCCTTCCAGTTAGGACATATAGACGCGGTATGGGAACCGTTTTTTGCAGGCGGGGGCGGTGACCCGAAAAATGGCACCGAAGAAATTATCACATCTGAGGTATCTGAGGCGTGGCCGGTTCCCGACGCCGGGTTAGGTGCTATGACTTATGCGCTGGAAATTCTTACCGGCCTGATGGGGTCAACCCGCCGCTGGCGCACCATGCCCTGGTTGGTAATGCTGTTCGGCATTATGATTGTGCCATTAGGCGTGGTGTCGATTTTCTTCATTATTATTCAGCCCATCGTTATTGGAACCTGGTGTACACTTTGCCTGGTTGGTGCAGCAGCCATGCTGATTCAAATTCCTTATTCGCTGGATGAGCTGGTGGCAACTACTGAATTCTTATGGCGTCGTAAAAAGCAAGGTCGCCCATTGCTACGTATTTTCTTTACCGGCGATACTGATACAGGAGCCTGGGAGGGTGATGAAAGAGAGTTTGAACGGGGCCCCATAACAGTATTTAAAGACATGATTGCAGGAGGAGTTACTTTGCCCTGGAATCTTGCGCTCTGCATTCCTGTCGGAGTTTGGCTTATGTCCACTCGTTTGACGCTGGGGACCGAGGGCAGCACGGCTAATGCTGATCATGTGGTGGGAGCTCTGGTCCTGACAGTCGTTGTTACTGCTACTGCCGAGTCTGGGCGCATGGCACGTTATGCGCTTGTTCCTCTAGGCCTGGCATTATTTACCACGCCATTTCTGCTCGGTGCCCCTCTGGTTTCAGTTGTTTCAAGCTTGCTATGTGGCGCATTGCTAATTGGGTTGAGTTTACGAAAAGGTCATATTAGAGCAAGCTACGGGAAATGGGATAAATTCATTGTTTAGGAAAATAAGAGGGCTTCTTCAATCAGGTTATCCCTCTTGTCGGCAAAAAGCATGGATAATAAGCTGCTCCCACAGGTCGCGCTAGAGGCATGTAAATGAATAAGTCTGTTTACGTCAAAATCGCTTGGAAATATACCGGCAGTATCCCTTGGTAATCACATCATTACCTCTTATCACTTACCAATTTACGAAACTCAAATCGCCAAGACGAATGAACAAAAATTTCAAAAAGCCTGACTTGCCGAGTTACAGCGCTCTTCAATGATCTTGGCCTTTTTGTTAATAGCATAAAGATGAATGTCCTGCTGGCAAAGATATCCCGTTTAGCTTTGTTTCAACTGACAAAGGAAAACCGCTACGCGCTTACATGTCGGTCATGACCTGCAAAGGTTGTACTATGAAATCGCGGTGCACAACATCACCAGCAGGAAGACGGATCCGAAGACTCGATGATGAGGAGCATGTTGAACGCGTGGCACAAGCTTATAAAAACATGCCAAACGCAATGACATTGAGGCATCAAACCGTCGAGCATCCCTTTGGTACAATAAAGCAATGGGCAGGAACGCAACAACTACTGACAAGAACATTAAAACATGTAAAAACAGAGGTAAGTTTGCAGGTCTTGGCATACAACTTCAAAAGAATGATGAATATCATGGGCGTTAGCGGTCTCATATCTGCAATGAAGACATGAGAGTTGTGGCGACACTTATCCAAAAATGTTAGTGCCCTCAGAATTACTATATCGTTCTATTTGAAGCAGCAATCATAAATATGAGTTTTCACACGGCCTGCGTACACAACTGTTATTTAGGTAAGATCACTTGAAGGTCAGCTTCACTACAACGACTGTTAAATTATAATGATGAGTAGCGCGGTGAAGCGCTACTCCGAAAGGCGGCGTTTATTGTAGTGCTGTAATAGTAACGTTATTAGCGCTGTGCTTTTCAATCTTCGCTTTACCCGAGCTTTCCAGAAATACTAGTAATGATTGCGGATCGTTGGTCTCAAAGATCCCCGTTACGGATATCTTGGAAAGCTGCTCAGAGCCAATAGATATTTGCAACGCGTTGTAGCGGTTAAATTCGTAGATAACATCTTCTAGCGAATCATTTTTAAATATCATTTCCCTCGCTTTCCACGACGTTTTCTTATCTACATCAGCGTGAACGAGCGTGGTAATTTTCCCGTCTTCTTTTACAGTAGCCTGCTGCCCTACCGAAACTATTAATGGTTTTCCCAAAGGAACCTCTATTTCCGCATTGCTATCTAGTCGAACGCTCTCGTCGCTAAATGAGACATCTTGGTTTTTGCTCGCATTTTTAGTAAGCGCAACTATCCCATTAATAACGGTAAGTTCCACATTACCTTTACTACTTCTAACGTTAAACTCGGTTCCCAAGGCTTGGAACATTGTCCCGTTTACCCATACCCTAAAAGGTTTACCAGGATTATGCGCGACTTTAAATATGGCCTCACCGTTGTGCAAAACTATGTTTCTAAAGCGCGGGGTATAATCAATATCTACATTGGTTAATGTATTTAAATAAATAATTGAGCCATCGCTTAAAGTGATACTTCGCTGCTCACCTAAGGTGGTAACGTAATTGACGCTAATTGTTGTAGTTTGACCCTTTAAAGGAAGCATCGCCGGCGTAAACTGATGTAAGGCAAATAAACTAAGGATAAAACTCGCTGCTAATGTCCAAACTATAGGAGCAGACCACTTTTTAGCTTTCAAATGTGCTGGTTTTTCCTGAACAGGGAGAGTCAGATTCGACGTAATGGGGATAGCCTCAACACCCGATGTACTTATCTTTTTAAGCAATTCCTCGACCGATATTTTTTTATTTGAATCGATATCATCCAATACATCAAGTAAGGTGCAAGTGTGCAAGAATTCTTGAACATGTATAGGGCTTTCGACAAGCCACTGTGCGAGCTCGTGGTGCTGCTGCTGGCTTAGTTCGCCTTCATCAATCAGTACTGCCCAATAGCTAGCCTGCTCTATAATAAGTGTATTTGGTTGCGAAGTTATGCTCATGACGCTTGACCCATACTGTGAGCCTTTCGGCATTCCGTTACCGCGCGGGTTAAATACTTTCTAACAGTGTGAATAGAAATCCCTAGTTTTTCAGCAATTTCAGCGTGATTCAAGCCATCTCGTTTACGCATCAATAAGACTGATTGATAAATAGGGGGTAGACTCGTCAGTATTTTTTCTAAATCCTGAATCGCTTTTTGTCGTTCAATGTGCGCGTGTGGGTCGTCCTCACATGGGATTTCTTCGACATTCTCAAGTGCACTTGACTCCTTTTGCCACTGGCTAACATTCTTTAGGCGCTTTTCATGAACTAAATTTGCAGCAATGCGAAAAAGGTAAGCCCGAGGCTGTTCTATTAAGTCTTTCCTCTCAACCCGTATTAGCCGAAGAAACGCTTCCTGCGAGAAATCTTGTGCTTGTTGATGATTGCTTGAGCGACGAAGAAGAAACGCAAAAAGTTCCTTATAGGAGCTTTCGTATAATCCCTTAACAAAACTATCACTCTTTGGGGCTGAATTATTTGGCATAGACTCATTTCGATTGACGTAAATTGGGTGGGCGAAAATAGGCCCACTAGATAAGAGTGTTGTGAGATGGAAATTGGGTACTAAAAAAATAAATAAAAAAAGTAGTACCTAAAACGATGGTGATATCTCTCTTTATTGCTAAGCGGGTAAAAATCCGCACGATTGCCTGAAATATAAATACACGACAAAAACATCAATATAACATTATCATAGGAACTTAAGCATGAAGTCGCGTACCCCAAATTGGAAGAAAAACCCCATTGTACTATCGATGGTTTTATCATTAGCAGGCAGTTTTAGCGTGATGGCAGAAACCGGCGTAAAAGAAAAACAGGTACAAATAGAGGTTTCTGAAATTCCTCTTGATAGCGCGTTGCAAAGTGTAGCGAAGCAATTTGGTAAACAAATCGTCTTTTTTTCTAATGTTGCAGAAGGCCTAACAGCGACCCCCTTTGCCGGAGATTACACTGAACACGCAGCGCTAGATGCACTTTTACAAGACACTGGCTTGCAATATCGCTACATAAACAAGCGTACTATCGCTATAGAAAAAGCGACGAATGAGGCAAAACTTAGCGGAAAAAAGCGAAGTAACACGGTTGATGTATCTGACACTCAAGTATATGCATCCCCTGCAAGTGAAAAGCAAGCTTCTAGTAAAGGCATGGTTGAAAATATTACCGTCACCGCACAGCGCCGTACTCAAAACCTACAGGAAGTCCCCATATCAGTGTCTGTGATGAAGGGCGATTTATTAAATAGTGTAAGCTCCAGCGGCGGAGATATCCGGTTTATGTCTGCCCGTATACCGAGCCTCAAAATTGAATCGTCATTTGGGCGCTCATTCCCGCGCTTTTATATCCGTGGTATCGGCAACCAAGATTACGATCTAAACGCCTCTCAACCTGTCTCTCTTGTGTACGATGACGTAGTGCAAGAAAGTCCGATACTAAAAGGGTTTCCTGTATTCGATGTTCAAAGTGTGGAGGTGCTTAGAGGGCCCCAAGGCACGTTATTTGGACGAAATACCCCAGCAGGTTTGGTTAAATTTACCAGTAACCGCCCTACCCAGGATTTAGAAGGGTACTTCTCTGCCTCGTATGCCTCACTGAATACCCTGTCTATGCAGGGCGCCATAAGTGGCGGCTTAACCGATAGCATTTCAGCCCGCGTTTCATTGTTGAAGCAAACACGAGATGACTACATTGATACAAAAGCTCCAGGTTTTGAACAAAATGACGTTTTAGGTGGGTATGATGATCAGGCGGCTAAAGTACAAGTTCTATACGAACCAAACGATAATTTCTCAGCACTTTTCAACTATCATACAAGAGACCTAGACGGAACTCCTACTGTGTTTCGCGCCAGTGTAATTACGCCTGGAACTAACGATTTCGTTGCTGGCTTTGACCGAGAAACTGTATATCAAGATGCCGCAGAACGCGCCACACAAAGTGTTAAAGTTGACGGCGGTAGCGTGAAACTTGAATACCTTACTTCCGATTACAGCTTTATCTCTATAACGGGCTATGAATCGGTAGAAATGTTTTCCCGTGCTGATGTAGATGGCGGGTATCAAGTAAGTACCTTTTCTGACCCTTCAGGCTATACAGGCGAAATCGGTACCGTACCTTCATTTTCCGTTGAAAGTGCTGACGGCATCCCTGATCACAGCCAATTTACTCAAGAGTTTCGCGTAGCGTCGAATGAACTAGGTGCCTTTGACTATCAAGCCGGCTTCTTCTTTTTTAACGAAGATTTAGATATAGATACGCTACATTATAATACCGACGGTAGCCTTAAACGTTATTTGCAGCAAAATCAAAAAACCGATGCATGGGCTGTTTTTGCCTCAGGTGACTATGAAGTGAGTAATCACCTTACAGTAACGGGTGGCCTTCGTTATTCAAAAGACAAAAAAGAGTATGTCGCCCAAAGAATACTGTCTACCTCAAGTGATGGCGAATTCTTTGATCCTATGTACGCTGACACAGAAGATTCAGCCATCAGTTGGGATTTAAGTGCAACTTACGAATATTCAGATGACATCAACTTGTATACTCGGTTATCTAAAGGCTTTAGAGCGCCAAGTATTCAAGGCCGAGTAGTCAGTGGCGATGATCCCAAGTTAAGTATTGCTGATTCTGAAATTATTCACTCTATTGAGTTTGGAACAAAGACAGACTTACTGGATGGCGCGGCAAGAATTAACTTTGACGTATTCTATTTTGAAATGAACGACCAGCAACTTACTGCGCAATCGTCTTTTGATGAGGGTGCAGCGAAAGAATTGGTAAACGTTGATAAAACAGTAGGGTATGGGTTTGAAGCTGAAGGCGAATATGCCATCACATCAGATCTCATCACCACCTTAGGTGTGAGTTACAATAACACTGAAATACAAGATAAGAATGTCGCTATCTCCACCTGCTCTTTTTGTACCGTTAAAAATCCTGTGGATGAAAACGGCCTTATTGGTATAGACGGATTATCCCTACCCCGCGCACCCGAATGGATTGGGAACTTCACGCTGCGTTATGGCAAAGAAGTAGGTGACGGCGAGTTGTATTTCTATACTGATTGGTCGTATGCGAGCGAAGTACGTTTCTCGCTGATTGATGCCGTTGAAATGCGCCAAGACCCTTTCCTTGAAGGTGGGGTACGTCTAGGTTACTTGTTTGCTGTCGGAAAGTATGATTTAGAAATAGCGGCCTATGGGCGAAATATTACCGATGAAACAGCGTTAATTGGTGGTGTAACTATCAATAATCTGGCTGGCGTGGTGAATGAAGGCCGTCTGTGGGGAGCCGACTTTAAAGTTAAGTTCTAACGCCCTATGATTTAAGCAATTAAAACGACAAGTGTTTGTACTGAAAACCGGTGAGGTCGTCACGTACAAACACTTTTTTTATTTTCAACCTAGGTGAAATTGCATGACGATAGCGCATTGGTTAATCGGTTTTATCGTAAGCGTTTTGGTAGCGAACTTTCCTTCTACCGCGCGCGCGCAGCAAACAGTAGACATCATAATTACCAACGGGCATATCCTTACAATGGATGACCAACTCACGGAATATGAGCGCGGGTTTGTCGCAATTAACGATAACAAAATTGTGGCACTAGGCCCCCAAACTAAAGCAGCTGCTTTTCAAGCTAAAAAGGTAATGGACGTCGATGGCGATATCGTGCTGCCAGGTTTTATCAATACCCATACCCACGCATCTATGAGTTTATTTCGCTCGTTAGGTGATGATGTAGCTGACCGCCTTCATAGCTATATTTTTCCGTTGGAAAAGCAATTCGTGTCACGCGATATGGTCTATTTAGGTGCAGAGTTAGGCAACATTGAAATGCTTAAAGGCGGGGTAACCACCTATGCCGACATGTATTACTTTGAAGATGAAGTGGCGCGGGCTGTAGATGAAATAGGATTACGTGCAGTATTAGGCCAAACCGTGATCAAATACCCTCAAGCAGATGCTAAAACGGCACAAGAGGGAATTGCGTATGCAGTAAACTTTATAAAACAATACAAACATCATCCACGGATAACGCCAGCGTTCGCCCCACACGGCCCTTATACTAACACTACAGAAACATTACAGAAAATAGCGCAGTTGTCGCTAGACTATGACGTACCTGTTCTTACTCATTTAGCCGAATCTGAGAAAGAGCGGGAAGTAATAGCAAAGCGCAGTAACGGCTTATCACCTATCGCTTACTTAGATAGCATTGGTGCACTCAATAAAAATTTGGTTGGTGCTCATGTGATAATTGCGGATGACCAAGATATTGCGCTGCTTGAAAAACACCAAGTGGGCGTAGCTCACAATATGAGCGCAAATATTAAAGCGGCTAAAGGTGTGGCGCCCATCATAGAAATGTTGTCCCACGGCGTAAACGTAGGATTAGGAACAGATGGCCCGATGTCAGGAAACACAATAAGTTTAATCGACGAGTTTGACCAAGTAGCAAAGGTGCATAAACTTTGGCACAAAGATCGTAGTTTAATGCCCGCCGTTGAAGTTATAAAAATGGCCACAATCGGTAGCGCAAGGGTATTGAATATGCAGCATCAAATTGGCTCCATTGAGGAAAACAAACTCGCCGATATTATTGTCATGAGTAGCAAATCGGCTAACATGACGCCTATCTACAATCCCTATTCGGCACTTGTCTACTCAGCGTACCCCACTGATGTTCGCCACAGCATAGTACACGGTCGATTGCTAATGGAAGACCGCGAAGTACTTACGGTAGATGAAAATAGCATTATTAAGCAGGCACATAGCTTTAGCGAAAAGATTAAGCGCGCATTGATAAAGCAAGGCACCCCCATTCTTTAGCATTTAGCACCGTAAATGTAGAAATAAAGCTTAATATTTACGTTGTTGCACTTGCCCATGAAAAGAACAATTAGCAGGGCGTTATAGTTACCGATTTCGCACTGCTTTTTTATATGGGCTAACTAGTCAACCACACTCTTTGATAGCTTTCTCACCTGAAGCTCACAACTCAATCGTATTTGCGCGCATCGTCCACTACACTCAATGAGTGTATAGTTCTTAGCAGCGTAACTGATTTAATTAGAAGTTAATCATCTAACTTGTAAAATGGGGGACGAGCTAATACAGCCTGTGCTGATTTGATTATCATGGAATTGTTTCGGTCTAATTACCGAGCGACTTTGGTGTAATTAGCATATCAGCCAGTTGCTATACTGGCTCCCCGAAAAGGTGACAATAGGTAAAAGCACTCGTAGCCTCTGAGCTGCGACTTAAGACAATGAACGGTCGTTCACAATGGAGCTTAACAAGTATCCCTTTTGTGTTACGTAAGTGATATTCGTTTTCAGTGCTTAATGGGTTTAGGCTGCTGGAAAGCGGACCCTCGTCCGCGTGATTTAATCAATATCAAATGGACTGATTACGCCTGACGAGTGCTGACCAATCACATGTGTGTATATTTGCGTTGTCCTTAAATCGTTATGCCCTAGTAATTCCTGAACAGTGCGAATATCTGCTCCTGCCATCAGCAGCTGAGTAGCAAAGGAGTGCCTGAATGTATGTGCGGTTACATGCTTTGCCACGCCAGAGCTTTTAACTGCTACCTTTAACTCCCTCGCCAATGCGGTGCTATGAAGATGATGCCGACAGAAATATCCGTCATAAGGATGCTCGCAACGAGTCGTTGAGGGGAATAAGTATTGCCACTTAAACTCCCTAACGGCATGTGGGTACTTTCTCGCTAAACTGGGAGGCAAACTCGTCATTCCATTTCCCTCAGCAATATCTTTGGTATGAATTGCACGTACTTTTTCTACTTGTGTTTGTAATGGCTTAAGTAACTTGTTGGGTAACATCGTAGTGCGGTCTTTACCGCCTTTGCCGCGAAATACAAATAAATTCTTAGCATCAAAATCGATATCTTTAATACGTAGTTTAAGTAATTCTGCTTTTCGTAAACCGCTGCCATATAACACTGAAAACATCAGTTTATATTTGGGCTTCATGAGTCCAATAATCGATAACGCTTCTTTGTGCGAGAGCACAGTAGGAACTCGAGTAGGTGCTCTTGCCCTAATTGCATCTGGCAGGAGCGTCAATTCCCGTTCGAAGATATGTTTGTACATAAAAACAATTGCACACAGCGCTAGGTTCTGTGTGGATGATGTGACTTTTCTGTTTACTGCGAGGTGAGTCAGGAATTGTGTTACCTCTTGCTCGCCTAAGTCTTTAGGGTGACGCTTTTGATTAAATAAAATGAATCGTTTTATCCACAATAGGTAGGTTTTTTCCGTTTGTATTGAGTAGTGCTTCGTTCTCATTACATGACGAATGCTTTCTAAAAACGGTGAGTTGGCCATCTGTACTTCCTTTGTTATTAAGTGTGATGACTGAGAATATCCAGTCAATCGCATTTTACGGAGGGCCAGCCGACCTACAGAGCAGATTAATCATGAACTACAAGTCACAAAAGATAGTGTTATTACTAAGCGTGCAAGGTAATAACAGACCTTGAGCGTACTCATACCGCTAGATAATTGTTTTATATAGATAAACATAAAATAAGTATGCGGCGTTACTATGCATGCATAGTA
>NZ_JACSOE010000073.1:0-18284 GCF_014349115.1 Alteromonas sp. BZK5
CCTTTCAAATTCCCAGAATGAAGCTAGGAAGCTTGCCAGACCTTCCCGAAGGGCGAGTTTAAAATGTCCGTACTCTTTGTTGTGTCACCTTGATGTAGACCACTATACCTGCGGTAACACGCCGCGATTACGAACATTTTAACTCTCGCTGAGTGGGTAATGATCTATGCGGATTGGTATAGCATGCATTCAACGTATTTTCCTGACTAGAATGCTCTTCTTCAGAACATATCTGGCACATCCACTCACTGAACATAGAGCCTAGTATTGCTTTGTT
Source organism: Alteromonas sp. BZK5 (assembly GCF_014349115.1). Lineage (NCBI taxonomy): Bacteria > Pseudomonadati > Pseudomonadota > Gammaproteobacteria > Alteromonadales > Alteromonadaceae > Alteromonas > Alteromonas sp. BZK5. The sequence continues at coordinate 278 of NZ_JACSOE010000073.1, forward strand.
TTTGTACATATGGGCATGAGTGAGTATACTCTGCGTAACTTAACTTCGAGTTTTTTGCCTAAGCTAAGTTCCACTAACAATAAAAAACAACAAGGGAATGTTATGTCTTCTAATAAGGCTCTCTTACCTACGACACTAGTTACTTTGCTACTGTTGGTTTGCTCTTTCTCCACACTGGGCGCAGATCAAACTAAGGCAGAACCCGAGTACGAAAAATTCAGTTCTTTGCCAACTTATTGGACTCCGTCGCTGTCACCCGATGGCTCAAAAATCGCTTTTGTTCAAAACGTTGAGCAAGAAGAAGCGTTTGCCATGCTTGCCACTTACGACTTAAAAAAGGGTGAAAAGCACTACCTACTGCGATCGGACAATGAACGCGTAAAAATTAACTGGTACAACTGGGTGAACAATGAACGGCTGGTGGTTAGCGCTCGTTACGAAACCCGACGTGGGACCACGAAAGTTCACGACACACGGTTGTTAAGCATTAAGTTTGACGGTGAAGGCGGTGCATTCAACTTGGTTGAATGGGAGAGAATAAAGCGTCGAGCAGGTAACCCGAACCACATTCCTCAATTTCACGATGACGTTATCGACTGGCTGCCTGACGATCCAGAACATATTCTAATTGCCTTAGACGCTGAGGTGTTGGGGCTGCCGTCGGTTTACAAAATCAATGTTAATGATGGTGGCGTAAGTCGCATTATTCGCGGGAAAAAACGCATTAGAGATTGGATGACGGACCAACAAAATAACGTTCGTATAGGTGTTTCGCTTGATTACGATACAGGGGAGCGAGAAGTCTTTCTAAAAGAAGGAGACGATTGGCGCACCTTATTTGCTTACAACGCTATGTCTGACAAGGGTGAATACCCAGTTGGCTTTGCAAAAGACCCAAATATTCTTTATTTCAAAGGTTATAAAGGAGACTTCCGTGCATTGTACACCTTGAACCTTACTACTAATGAGCGAACAGAGGTGTATGCTGATGAAGGGTACGATGTTAATGGTAGCCTTATCTATTCACCGGTTACCCGAGATGCAATAGGAGTACGCCATGACGGTCGACATTATTGGGATGAACGTTACGTTGCTCTTCAAAATGGTATCGATGCTGGTCTTCCTGATTACGACAATACCTTAGTGAGCTTTAGCGACGACGAACAAACATATATTGTTTATTCAGAGTCTGACACCTTACCAGGAGTTTATTTGCTGGGTGACCGTAAAGAAGGCACGTTAGTGATGCTTTTTGAGCAATATGCTCAAATAGACCCGGCAAAATTATCTGAGCATACGTTAATTGAATATGAAGCCAGAGACGGCATCAAAATCGAAGCGTATTTGACTTTACCAAAAGGCGAAGGCCCGTTTCCTACCATTATTCATCCCCACGGTGGCCCTGGAGCAAGAGATTTCAGTGGTTTCGACTATTGGACAGCATATTTTACGTCGAAAGGTTATGCAGTACTAAGGCCTAACTTTAGAGGTTCTAGAGGGTATGGGTACAGCTTTGCGCAAAGCCAAATGAAAGGCTGGGGCTTGGCTATGCAAGATGATATCACCGATGCGGCAAACTGGATGGTAGAGCAGGGGCACGCTGAGAAAGACAACATGTGTATTGTGGGCGCTAGCTATGGCGGTTACGCCGCCCTGATGGCAACTGTCAAAACCCCGGATCTGTTTAAGTGTGCGGTGAGCTTTGCTGGCGTAAGTTCACTTAAACACGTCATTATTCATTCTCGCCGTTTCCTGAACAACGAATTTGTGAAAAACCAAATTGGGGATGATTATGATGACCTTGAAGCGCGCTCGCCTTACTACAATGCGAAAGGGATAAAGACGCCAATTTTGCTGGTACATGGAGAGGAAGATAGAGTTGTCCCTCCACTTCATAGTCGCTACATGGCTGACGAGTTAGATGATTACGACAAGGTCTACAAATATGTAGAGCTTGAAAGTGGCGACCACAATTTGTCTATTCAGCGAAATCGTCATATTTTCTTTAAGGAAATGGATGCATTTTTAGACCAACACCTTAGGCCAGCGAGTAAAGCGAGTGCTGCAACGGCAAACGTTTCAGCTTCCGAGTAACACCCGTTAAATGCACCAGTATTTACGACAAGATTTTGCTTGGCTGGCGGCTTTTTAACCAAGTTTCAGGTATACTCAACAAGGCGCGTTAATTTCGCGCCTTTTTAATTTCCCCCACTTTATTTCATATTCGAGACTTTATGCCCCAGACTTCTAATGGCGTATCTGAGGATACTGCAGTTGTGCAAAAGCCAGCGCTTGGCCTTGTTGAATTTGTTGCGCTAATGGCTACGATGACATCCCTTGTCGCGTTGAGCATTGACGCTATGCTGCCTGCGTTGATTCAAATTGGCGAGTCACTACAGGTCGCCGAGGCGCATCAAACCCACTTAATCGTTACCGTGTTCTTTTTAGGCATGGCACTGGGTCAAATGTTCTTTGGGCCTTTTTCCGATAGCCGCGGCCGTCGCCTAACTATATTAGTGGGCCTGTGTATTTTCGCCTTAGGTACATTTGTTTGCATGATGGCCACCAATTTGGAGACCATGCTGGTAGGTCGCGTTATTCAAGCATTTGGGGTGTCTGGGCCACGAATAGCCTCTATGGCAATTATTCGCGACCTTTACGTTGGCGATGCGATGGCAAAAGTCATGTCGTTTATCATGATGGTGTTTATATTAGTGCCTATGTTGGCGCCTATTATTGGGCAAACGGTGATGGAGTTGACCTCATGGTTCCATATTTTCACTATGTTTCTCATTGTGGCTACCATGGCCGGCATTTGGTTTTTTTCTCGTCAAGGGGAAACCCTGCCAAGAGCAAGGCGTAAAAAGTTTTCATGGGCGCAGTTTTTTGCATCGTCAAAGTTCATTCTCACTAACCCAGCAGTGATGGGTTACACCTTTGCCATGGGCTGTATTTTTGGGGCATTCCTGGCGTATTTAAGTGCTTCGCAAACCATATTTACTGTGTTTTACAACGTAGGTGAATGGTTTCCCTACATCTTTGCAACGCTTGCTTTTTCAATTGGTCTCGCCTCTTACTTTAACGGCAAAATGGTAATGCGTTTTGGGATGCGCAAGCTTTGTCGTTTTGCACTTAAAGGGGTTAACGGGTTTGCCGTTGTGTATTTAGTGTTACTGTTGGCGTACGACGGCTTGCCGCCTTTAATTCCTACGGTTGCGGTTATGTTTGTAGGCTTTTTCTTTGTGGGCATACTGTTTGGTAACTTAAACGCCATGGCGATGCAGCCGCTTGGCGATATGGCAGGTTTAGGCGCGGCCATAATTGGCTCATTTTCTAGCCTTTTCTCGGTGCCTGTTGCACTGTTTGTCGACAGTTTCTTAAATGGAAATTTAATGCCTATCGGCTGGGGATTTCTCGTCTTTTTTGCTTTGTCTTACGTATCCGTACGCTATGCTGAGCGCGTTCGTGAAGGTTCTATTTAGAAGGTGTATCGGCGTGTCGCAGTGGTCAGTTGCGTAAGAAAGATACTTATTAGCAGGCTTACGGACATAAAAAAGCCCGACCAAAACGGTCGGGCAAGAGGGCTTAGTTAAGCACCTAACGACAGAAACTGTCCTAACCTCTGCTCTTACACTACTATGGCCTTCATGTCAGTCATGTAGCCACGTAAGGTCTTACCTACCGATTCCACACCGTGTGAGCGGATGGCTTCGTTAATTTCAACAAGGCGTTTGTTCTCTACCTGATTAGAAGTAGCGGCTAAACCCTTACCGATAACGCTGGTATCAATGGTAGGCATAAATTTCTCACGCAAAATTGGAATTGCTGCGTTAGCAAACAAATAGTTTCCGTATTCTGCTGTGTCTGAAATAACCACGTTCATTTCATACAAACGCTTACGTGCGATTGTGTTAGAAATAAGCGGTGTTTCATGCAGTGATTCATAGTACGCAGACTCAGGTAAAATACCGGCTTCAACCATTACGTCGAACGCAACTTCAACACCGCACTTGATCATGGCAACCAGTAAGATGCCGTGGTCAAAGAATTCTTGTTCACTGATTTCACCTTCATAAGCCGGTGCGTTTTCAAACGCGGTTTCACCGGTTTCTTCACGCCACTTAAGCAGGTTCGCATCGCCATTGGCCCAATCTTCCATCATGGTGCGAGAGAACTCACCGCTGATGATGTCGTCTTGGTGCTTTTCAAATAGCGGACGAAGTAAATCAGTTAACTGCTCAGAAAGCTCAAACGCTTTCACTTTCGCAGGGTTTGAAAGACGGTCCATCATGTTAGTCACACCGCCAATCTTAAGTGCTTCAGTAATAGCTTCTAGGCCGTACTGAATAAGTGCACCTGCGTATCCTGGCTCGATACCGTCATCAACCATTTTTTCAAACGCAAGTACCGCTGCAACTTGTTGCATACCACACAAAATGGTCTGCTCGCCCATGAGGTCAGATTTAACTTCAGCCACAAATGATGACTCAAGTACGCCTGCGCGGTCACCGCCCGTTGCACTTGCAAGTGCTTTGGCTTGATCCCAACCTTTACCTTCAGGGTCGTTTTCTGGGTGTACAGCAATCAGAGTTGGTACACCGAAGCCACGCTTATATTCTTCACGTACTTCAGAACCCGGGCTTTTCGGCGCACACATGATTACTGTGATATCGCTACGGATTTGCTGCCCTTCTTCAACGATATTGAAACCGTGAGAGTAACCTAGCGTTGCACCTTCTTTCATAAGCGGCATAACGGCTTCGACTACGCTAGCGTGCTGCTTATCAGGTGTTAAGTTATATACTACGTCTGCTTCTGGAATGAGCTGTTGGTAAGTACCAACGGTAAATCCGTTACTGGTTGCGCGCTTATATGAGTCGCGTTGCTCATCAATGGCTGCTTGACGCAGCGCATAAGAAACATCTAACCCTGAGTCACGCATATTCAAGCCTTGGTTAAGGCCCTGCGCGCCGCAGCCTACAATGACAATTTTCTTGCCTTTTAAGAACTGACAACCGTCAGCGAATTCATCGCGTGCCATGAAACGGCAGCGGCCAAGCTGATCTAACTGCTGGCGAAGTGACAGGGTGTTGAAATAATTAGCCATAAAAATTTCCGAACAACATTCATTTTTGTCAATATCAAACACCGACCTTGGTGTTGACAGACCTCGTCTATGACGACTTGATATTGAGACTAAAAGATTTCTTTTGTTTTGGAAAATGATATATTTGCAAGATAATGTTGCATAAAGTGAAATATTTATGGATTTTCGCAGTCTACAGCTGTTCAATCACCTAGCTACCAGCCTACATTTTGGCATTACCGCCGAGGCCATGTATGTGTCGCCTTCTACATTAAGCCGCGTGATTCAGCGCCTTGAGGACGAGTTAAGCTGTACACTGTTTAAACGTGATAACCGCAAAGTGGCGCTAACCCACAGTGGGCACAAGCTGCTGTCTTTTTCAAAGCAAGCGCTGAAGGATTGGCAGCAGCTAAAGGTCGACTTAAAAGAAGATAACGACGCATTGCAGGGAGAGCTCAGCGTATTTTGCTCGGTTACCGCTAGTCAAAGCCACTTACCCGCTATGCTTAGACAGTTCAGGCAACAGCACCCGGGTGTTGATATACGCCTAATTACCGGCGATCCTGCCCTTGCGATAGAAAAAGTGAAAGGCAAACAGTGCGACTTATCTATTGCTATCTACACCCCTGATATGCCGACAGATTTACATTTCACCGCGCTTGATAATGTACCTTTGGTACTTATTGCTCCAAGAGAGTGGCGACTTACTCAACTAAGCCAGTTGGACTGGACCAAACATCAGGTGATTATGCCTGAAACCGGCCCAACCCGTCGTACTGCCTACCACTGGTTTGCTGAACACGGTATTCGTCCAAATGTGTATGCTTATGTCGGCGGTAACGAGGCTATCGTGAGCATGGTTGCACTTGAATGTGGTGTGGGTTTTGTGCCTAAAGTGGTACTTGATCACTCCAGTATGGCCAATGCTGTAACCCAAATACCTGTTGAAGATATTGAGCCTTATGCTTTAGGTTTATGCTGCTTGCAGGATAAGCAAAACGAGCCGCTTATAAACGCCTTTATGCAGCTTAATTTGCAAACTCGTGGGTAAATTTAGGATATAAGTTGTATTTAGCTTGTAATCAGCTGGCGCTCAACTGCTTAATAAGATTATCGAGGGCGCGATAGCCTAATGCTTCTGCAATGTGTGCCCGCGATACGGCGTGCTCATCTTCAAGATCTGCAATGGTTCTTGCCACTTTTAACGTGCGATGAAACACCCGCATAGACAAATTAAGCTGTTTAGCAGCGGCTTGTAGAAACTGCAAATCAGCGTCATCTAGGAAACATATATCGGCAAGCTCACCCGCGTGCAGCGCACCATTTGGCTTACCTTGCCGTAGCCCTTGTTTGTGAAGCGCTGCAATGACCCGCTCTCGCGTTGTATGTAACGAATCGTCAGGTCTATTGGCACGCTCTGGCAGGTCGTAGTCAGGTAGCCGAGGCACTTCGACTTGTATATCAATTCTATCAAGCAGTGGTCCCGATAACCGGTTCAAGTAGTTGAGCTGTTGCTGCGGGGTTAGTCGGTTATCATCAATATCACCCGTCGGGCTTGGATTCATCGCCGCTACTAGTTGAAAGTTGGCGGGGTATGTGGCGCTTCCTGAAGCACGAGACAAATGCACGTCGCCGGTTTCAAGTGGCTCGCGCAATACATCCAGTGCCTTTCGCCCAAATTCAGGCATTTTCCTAATAATGGGTTTAAGTTGTAAATATTGTCAATTCGAATGTTTAATTGCATACCTTTGACTAGCAGATTGCAGTGACCTTAACCACAAAAACTCAACCTATGTTATGAAATTTGCCAGCGTTGAGTGACATCCTACAAAGCGGTTATTTTGCTAACGTATTTTTGCCCCATTATCAGTTTACGTAAATACTCTAAGGCGGCTTTGACGTAAGCGGACCTTCAAATATGGGGCGCAGACGAAAATGGCGAAGCCGCCCTGTGTTTTTTGCGCCCCAACGACCGAAGGAAGTGCCAACAGCGTTTTGTTATGGCTTTTCCCCCGGTGGCTTTGGTTTGGGAACATTGTGGTTCCTTACATTACGAGGTCCCGGCGGTGGCGGCGGAGGTGGTGGTTGTTTAGACATTTTTAACCTCTTAAGTTAAAGCCATTATTTTTAAAACGATGGTTGCGATTAAAGCTAGGAATAAACTAACGCTCAATGCTCTTACCGTAAAGTAAAGTTGCTCCGAGCGATAGTCATTATTTTTTGCATTGAAGGAGCCATATTCTGTGTAACTTTGTAGAAGAAATTTATTGAAGTAAGACTTTACAAGATCTTCTTTTTCGTCAAATCCTGCGTAAGTTGACTCTAAACTTTGGTAGTAGTCCTCTATGTCCTCCGCCGTAGGCATATACTGGTCGACCAACCCAGACCAGCAATTTTTAAAATGATAGCACGCAACAAACAACGAAATAGATGCAAATAATAGGAGTATATAAAAAACGAAGTTTTCACAGGTAGTGAAAGAGTTTGTGTCAAAATTAAATACATATGACAGAAGCCCGAAAATGGCGACAATGACTGCCATGGGTAGATTCAGACGAGCATTAATTTTTTCTCTTCGCTCTATCTCAAAAAGATACATCTTTTCATAAAGCTTTAAATTTTCATCATTTTTCAATTTGAATTATCCTTGAAGCTAATGCCAACGCCACCAAAAGGGGCCGAGCGAAGCGAAGTCCAGCCCAATGCGGTCTTTTGCATTGCGCGATTGTGCTTGGCCTTTTAGGCAAGACGCTACAATTCCGCTTTGTTCGTGATTTTATTCATTGTTTTTACTAAGTTTTCAAATCTTTGTACCTCTGATAGAAAACTATGCAAATAACCAAGAGAGCCCATTATGGAAACCATGCATAAAGCGGCCTCTTCAGACATCCCGTCTATTACTCTGGTTTCTGGGCCAAATTCGTGATCATAGATAGACGCTAAAGATTTGACCGCTTTTTCTCTTCTATCAGGATCTAAAGAATGGGATAGCGCATTTCTTAGCACATTAATCTTTTTAATAAGATTCCACATATTATTATTGTTATCGTTAACAGAAATGGCTTTACATAACTCAAGCTTTTGGTGAAATTGAAGCTTGGCATTTTCTATATGCTCACCGTGCAAAACGAAAGCCTCAAGCGCTTGGTTCATCAAATCTTCAGCTACAAGATGCCCCTTAAGAAGTATCTGAGCAGAATCATCTACGTACTTAACTTCTTCGGAAAATTTATTCTGGATATCTTCTAGTGTCATCGCCATACGATTTGCCTAACAGCTTATTATTGAGACTTCATAGTAACACCCGTTTCCTCTGAAAAACCATTACCTGAGTCTTCAGAAGAAGGAACTTTAGAGGTCCGCTTCACGTCTTAGCGGACGTTGGACATAACTTTTGCGGAAGTCCGCTTCAGACAAATAGCAGACGGTCAATGTCGAGATGTCGAACCACCGATTTGTGTCAAAATCGGACATTCAAAAATGTTAAGAAAATGCCAATCTATTTAGTAAGTTAAGATATCAGATTGATTCCAATTAGCTTGAGAACAAGTGCAAATACCCCAAAACACACCACTGTTATCCCAGCACTCATCGCTAATGCCGGCCAAAAGCCAAAGCGATGAAGAAGTGATGGAAAGATCAGAAACATTGGTAATGTAGGTACAACGTACCAGAAAGTATACCAAGCATGGTTGGCTATCTTTTCCATCGGTTGCTTTTCAACGTACAGCCAGATCATGGCTAGAATGGTTACCATCGGGAGTGCCACAATAAGTGCGCCTAGCTTATCACTGCGCTTTGCAACTTCAGAAGCAGCGACGACGACTGCCGCAGTCACTAAATACTTTGTAATTAACCAACCCATATTACCTCCACCTCAAAAAACCGATTGCCTATCGGTTTTTTTTTTGTAACTATAACACTATTATTGGAAGAGAATAGTGTTATGCAGTTAGGTGAATTAGAAAAACAGGTTTTGCAGTATCTGTGGAATGCGTCTGAAGCTGACGCGAAACAAGTACATGCCGTGCTTGGGCAGTCTCGTGGGAATTCACTCAATACCATTCAGAGCACCTTGGATCGCTTGTTTAAAAAAGGTTTGTTGAGCCGAACCAAACAGGGGCACGCCTATTGTTACCGAGCAAAAGTAGACAGGGAAGCATTGATAGCGACGCTTATCACCAACGTGACCAGCGATTTTGTTGAAGACGGTGAGCATAGCTTGATTGCAGCATTCAGCTCAGCTTCTGCCAATCTGGATGATGCCCAACTTGATAAGCTGGAACAGTTGATAGAACAACAACGCAAGTTGCGCAAAGGGAACTAACGAACATGTTGGTGGGAAATATGGCAATAACACTGAATTTACTGAGCATTGCTGTGCTGGTATTTGCTATCAGTGTGGTTTTCATTGCCGTTATTTCACCATTCACTCTTCACCGAATAGCACAATTCACCTTTGGGATTCGCAAAGTCATCTTGTGGTCATTAGTGACTGCGCCGTGGTGGATCGCAATCAGTTGCGTAGGATTTTTCTGGCCGAGGCAGCAAGACATATTCCCCGCGGCTTTGCTAAACGACTTTGCGCACTGGCACCACGTCGATATTTTTAGTTTCACCAGTTGGCATGCTGTTACCTTGTTATCGGCCTCTGCATATTTGCTCTGGTCAGTGACAAGAACCGTTTATATTCGTAGAAAGCAAGCATCATCGATGGCAGATTTGATTGGCTTATCTGATATCAAATTACAGCATATCAACGGTAAGCAGGGGTATTATTCGTTACCGCTGCCAATACCGGCAGCCTTTACCACAGGGCTGCTGTCTCCGAAAATCTATGTTACAACCGCGCTCAAAGAACGGGTTAATGAGCAGGAGTTGGATATCATCGTCCGCCATGAAATAGCGCATGTTGAATCGCGCGATCCTTTATTCAAAGTTGTCTTTGCGACATTTGCGGCTTTTTTCCCTATTACTGCGACGCGTGAACTTATCAAGCAATTTACTTTATTGACCGAGCAGATGGCAGATAGTGCGGTGACCAAGGAATATGACAACTTAGATGTTGCTCAAACCTTGATTAATGTCGCACGCATGCAGCGAAGTGTAGACTCCATGCACAACAACATGGGCTGCGATGGCTTGCAAACGAGCTATTTCGGTAATGATCAAACCAGTGTGCGCGTGCAAAGCCTTATTAGCCCGGTGATGTCTTCGTCCCGACTAGCAATGGGCTTTGCAATCATATTGTTTGCTTCTGCGCCTCTGTTAACCGCTTCTACGGTTGATAGTCTCCACCACATTATCGAAACCTTTTTCACCCATTAAGTAAGGACTGGGAATGAAAGAAATTCTTTGTAAACGCAAGACTAAAAAACCGATTGGCTATCGGTTTTCTGCTGTACTTGCCGGAGTTGGTTTACTCTTATCAGCGACAGCCGCATCAGAGGAAACTTCTCAGGTTATCAGCCTACCTGAAGCCGTGATGATGACCTTAAATTATCACCCAGAATTGAAGGCTTTACTGTCACAGGAGCAGGTTTGGCAGGGGCGTATTCAACAAGCTGGTGTCGGTGAACGTCCCCAAATTGGGCTGATGATTGAAGATGCGATGGGTACGGGTGAACATAGTGCGCTAAAAAGCACGCAATCAACACTGACGTATTCGTGGTTGTTACAGCAGGAACAAATCGATAGCAGGGTGAATGCCGCAAAAAGCGAAGCCACAAAACTGGTACTTGAAAAGCAGATTAAAGCACTCGATTTGTCTGCATTGGTGGCCAAGCACTATATCGACATTCTGGTTAAGCAAGAGCGTCTTAAGCTAAATCAGATGGCCGCAACTCAGGCAGAAGAAGTGGTAGAAGCGATAGCTAAGCGAGTGAAAGCAGGTAAGAGCTCAAGTGTTGAGGTACAACTGGCAAAAGCAGAGCTGATACGCCGGGAATTGGCCGTAGAAGACGTAGAACATGAACTCAAGGCCAGTCAGTATCAACTGGCCTCTCTGTGGGGTAAACCTGCTCAGAACTATCATCTGAACGGCAATTTGCTCAGCGTACCGGCTGTTCCATCGGTTGAAAACCAACTGGCCCTGCTCAAGCAAAATCCTCGCTTACAACAGTTCGTTAGCGACCAGCGTATCGCCCAGTCGCAAATGGAACTGGCACGAATAGAAGCTAAACCCCAATGGCAGTTCACAGCCGGACTACGCCGCTATGAAGCGACCGATGATTTTGGTTTGGTTGCCGGGATTTCCATTCCGTGGGGCGATGGCAACCGCAATGCCGGGATGATTGCAGCTCTGCAAGCAGAGCAGGATGTATTAGCCAGCGAACAAAGTGCGTTGATGCAATCATTGGACGCACAACTTTATGTATTGCTACAGGAAATGGCGCATTCACAGCACGTGATACACACCGTGCAAACAGACATTGTGCCCACGTTGGAAACTGCCTTATCTGAAGCAAATAATGCTTTTGAAAAAGGCCAACTTAGTTACAACCAATACAGCGGCGTGCGCCGAGAATTACTTAGCGCACAAACACAGTTGCTTGAAGCGTTTGAAAGCCTGCATTTGCAGCATATTGAAATTCAACGCCTGACCGGTACATCCCTATCTCAGTGAGACAAATTATGAAAAACAATAAAATCCTTTCGTCATTGAGTTTGGCGATGTTATTAAACCTCAGCTTAGACTTAGTCAGCCTTCCGGTAATGGCATCATCTGCGCCTGCTGCTGAACAGCCTGAACCAGAAAAAGGCCCACATCGGGGACGTATGTTACGTGATGGTGATTTCGCTTTGGAGTTGTCAATTTTCGAAACGGGCGTTCCTCCTGAATTTCGTGTTTGGCTCACCAAAGAAGGCCAACCTATCGATCCAAAGTCGGTAGATTTGAACGTTAAATTGACCCGCTTGGGTAATGTTGTTGATGACATTAATTTCTATGTTCAAGGTGATTTCCTGCGCGGTGACATGGAAATCTATGAACCCCATTCTTTTGTGGTCACCATCGAAGCTAAGCATCAGGGTAAATCCTACCGCTGGCAATATGACAACTTCGAAGGGCGTACCATTATTGAGCAAGCTGTGGCAGAGGCAATGGATATTCAAACGGCTATCGCAGGACCTGCGACCCTGCATCAAACTATCCCTGCCTACGGCACGTTGGCACTGCCTGTGGGGGCGCAACGTTCTGTTTCGGCTCGATTTGATGGGGAAATTACCAAATTGCATGTGGGTTTCGGTGAAGAGGTGAAGAAAGGGCAAACGCTGTTAACGGTAGAAAGTAATGAGAGCCTGAAGCCTTATCAAGTTAAAGCGCCGTCGGATGGCGTTATCACAGAGCAGTTTGCGAATGCGGGAGAACAAACTGCCAGCCGCACCTTACTGAGCATTACAGATAGCAGCCAATACATTGCAAAGCTGGCTGTTTATCCAAGCGATTATCAAAAAGTCTGTAAAGGTTCAGTGGTGAACTTGCAGGTTGAAGGTGTGGATAGAAACTACCAAGGCACCATTTCGTTTATCGAACCAAAGGTGCGGTATGATCAGGCTCGCATCGTGTGGGTAACCTTACCTAACGAAAAGGGTGAATTGACCACTGGCAGCTTCGTTCGAGCGCATATTGAAGTCGCTACCATAGACGTACCACTGGCGGTTAAGCGCGTTGGTTTACAAGGTTTTCGCGATTTTACGGTGGTTTATGCCAAAGTCGGTGAACAGTATGAAGTACGTATGCTGGAGTTGGGACGTGAGGGCGGAGAATGGGTTGAAGTGCTCGGCGGATTGAATCCGGGCACCGAGTATGTAACCGAGAACAGCTACATCTTAAAAGCCGACATTGAAAAGTCGGGCGCATCACACGACCACTAGGAGCGTAAATCATGTTGGAATCGATTTTACGCTTTTCGATAAAGCGAAAATTTCTTGTGTTGGTGATGGTAATGGCTGTTGCCGGACTGGGGATATGGAATTTCACTAAGTTGCCGATTGATGCGGTGCCAGATATCACCAATGTACAGGTGATGATCAACACTGAAGCAGCAGGTTATACACCGCTTGAGATAGAGCAACGGGTCACATTTCCATTGGAAACCGCTCTGGCAGGCTTGCCGGGGCTGACCTATACCCGCTCTGTCTCGCGCTATGGGTTATCTCAGGTAGTCGCCATATTCAGTGACGAGACGGATGTGTACTTTGCTCGCCAGTTGGTGAATGAACGATTATCCGCCGCCCGTTCTGAACTGCCGACAGGATTGGAGCCTCAGCTTGGCCCCATTGCTACGGGCTTGGGTGAAATATTCATGTTCACCGTAGATGCCGAACCTGATGCCACCCATGCAGATGGTTCGCCCATCACACCGATGGATTTACGCACAGTTCACGACTGGACTATCAGGCCACAGTTGATGCGTGTGCCGGGTGTAGTGGAAGTAAACCCTATTGGTGGGTTTGAACGTGAAATACTGATTGCCTTCAAACCTGAAAAGCTGCTGGCATTTGGTTTAACCCAAGCGGATGTGGTCGATGCCATTGCCAGCAACAACCAGAATCAAGGCGCAGGTTTTATTGAACAAAACGGTGCGCAGTGGCTGCTCAGAATACCCGGACAGGCCGAAGATATTGCGGCAATAGGCCGTATTCCACTGAAATCGACTAAAGGTTCTGCGCTGACCATTAAGGACGTTGCGGATATTGAAAATGGTCAGGGTTTACGTACCGGTGCTGCAACGCAAAATGGCCGCGAAGTGGTCATGAGTACCGTGTTCATGTTGATTGGCGAGAACAGTCGTACCGTGGCGCATACCGTCGGCGAGAAGCTGAAAGAAATCAACGCTAGTCTGCCCGAAGGCATTGTGGCTACCGCTGTTTATGACCGCACTAAACTTGTAGATAAAACCTTACAGACAGTTCAAACCAACCTGTTGGAAGGGGCGCTTCTAGTTATTGTGGTGCTGTTTGTTCTTTTAGGTAACTTCCGGGCAGCCTTTTTAACCGCGCTGGTGATCCCCTTTGCCATGTTAATGACCATTACCGGCATGGTTCAGACCCGCGTAAGTGCTAATCTGATGAGCCTTGGAGCACTCGATTTCGGCTTGTTGGTTGATGGTGCGATTATTATTGTTGAGAACTGTTTGCGCAGGCTCAGCCAAAGTGCTCCATCTTCGGACCAAGAGCACGCCCCATTACCACTTAGAGAGCGCATGGAGTTGGTGTTTGACGCTACCCGTGAAGTGATCCGCCCGGCTTTGTTTGGTGTGTTTATCATCACAGCCGTTTACCTGCCCATTTTTGCGCTGGAAGGTGTGGAAGGCAAAATGTTCCACCCTATGGCGATTACTGTTGTCATCGCTTTATTAAGTGCGATGTTGCTCTCCGTCACCTTTGTACCCGCTACCATTGCGTTGTTGTTTAAAAAGCCAGTCAAAGAAAAACACAGTGCGCTGATTCGTGGAGCCGGAGTCTTATATCGTCCTGCGTTAAGCTGGGTGCTGAAAGGCCGTTGGATAGTTGTATTAGCTGCGTCACTAATGGTGGTGGTATTTGGCTATCAGGCAACCAGACTAGGAAGCGAATTTGCCCCCAATCTGGATGAAGGGGATATTGCTATGCACGCTCTGCGCATTCCGGGTACGTCACTGAGTCAGGCTATTGCGTTACAGGAAACGCTGGAAAACAAAATTAAGCAGATGCCGGAAGTAGAGCGAGTGTTTGCCAAAATCGGCACCGCTGATGTGGCTACTGATGCCGTTCCACCCAGTGTGGCGGATAACTTCATTATTTTAAAATCCCGTGAGCAATGGCCTGATCCTGATAAGCCGAAAGAGCTAATTGTCGAAGAGCTCGCAGCTCTGGTTGCGCCCATACCCGGCAACCGCTACGAATTTCTGCAACCCATTCAGATGCGCTTTAACGAGCTACTGGCTGGCGTTCGGGCTGAGCTGGCCATCAAGGTATTTGGAGACGACTTTGATATTCTCACAGGTTTAGGCGCCGAAATTGAATCTGCTATTTCTCAGATAGAAGGCATTGCCGATATTCAGGTTGAACAGACTACCGGCTTACCCATGCTGAATATTGTGCCTGACCATCAAAAACTCATGCAGCACGATATCAGTCTTGGTGATGTGCAGTCGCAGGTAGCTACCGCTATGGGCGGCACAGTTGCCGGTAAGTTTTATCAGGGCGATGTTCGCTCAGACATTGTTGTGCGCTTAGGCGAATCACGCCGACAGGATATTGATGCGCTTAATTACCTACCCATAACGTTGCCCGATGGTCATAGCATTCCGCTACAAGAATTGGTGTCGCTGGAGCTGGTGTCCGGGGCCAACCAGATAAACCGGGAAAATGGCAAACGCCGGGTGGTGGTCACCGCCAATGTGCGTGGACGTGATTTAGGTAGCTTTGTGGCTGATATTCAGCAAGCTGTGGCGGAAAAAGTCGAAATTCCGGCAGGTTACTGGGTAGAGTACGGTGGCACTTACCAGAAGCTACAGTCGGCTTCCAAGCGCCTTAGTATTGTTGTACCGGTTACCTTGCTAATGATCATCGGTTTGCTGATTTTAGCACTGAACTCGTTTAAAGACGCGATGATCATCTTTACCGGAGTGCCACTGGCATTAACGGGCGGAATTGCTGCGCTTTTATTGCGTGATATCCCATTTTCCATCTCGGCGGCGGTGGGTTTTATCGCCTTGTCTGGTATCGCCATTTTGAATGGTCTGGTAATGGTGTCTTTTATCCGTGAATTACGCAAAGAAGGCGTGAATCTGAATCAGGCCATTTTTGACGGTGCGTTAACGAGATTGCGCCCGGTATTAACGACCGCATTGGTGGCATCACTGGGATTCATCCCGATGGCGCTCAATACCGGCATTGGCTCTGAAGTTCAGCGTCCATTGGCTACGGTGGTGATAGGCGGGATCATTTCATCCACCTTGCTTACCCTGTTCGTTATTCCGGCCTTATATCGCATTTTACACAAAGAAAAGGAGTCACTTTTGACTGACACAGAAGTATTGGAGTCGTCTGATGCCAAATAGTCTTATTAAACTCAGCTTAACTCTGCTGCTGGGCGCATTAGCCTTGATCAGCATTGATGTATTCGCACATGGGGTGGACGATAATACTCGCGCATTTCTGGAACAAAACCAAGGTGTGCAGTTTATTCCGTTTTTGTACATCGGGGCTAAGCATATGATCACCGGCTATGACCATTTGCTGTTCTTGGTGGGTGTGATCTTCTTTCTGTACCGCAGCAAGGAAGTACTGCTGTACGTGACCATGTTTACTATTGGTCACAGCACAACCTTACTGTTTGGTGTGCTGAGCGATATTCAGGTTAACGCCTATCTGATTGACGCTGTCATAGGTTTATCTGTCGTTTACAAAGGCTTTGATAACTTAGGTGGTTTCAAACGCTGTTTTAACTGGCAACCCAACACGCAATGGGCGGTACTGATCTTTGGCTTATTTCACGGTTTTGGATTGGCAACCAAATTACAGGAATTCCATTTACCGGAAGAGGGGCTTATTACTAATCTGATTGCCTTTAACATCGGAGTTGAACTGGGCCAGTTTGCAGCACTCGTGTTTATCCTGATCGCCATCAACGCTTGGCGAAAACTGCCTTCGTTCCAGCGGTTCTCTACCGTGACCAACACGGCGCTGATGAGTGCTGGTGTCATGTTGATGGGATATCAGCTTACCGGCTACATCGTTAATTAAACTTATAACAAGAGAATATTATGCAACACACTGTTAGTACAAAAACCTTAGTCAAAGCCAGTATCACCGCAACAATTGTGGCGGCAATTGCGTTGGTGACTTTTATTCTTCCAGCGGAATACAACATCGACCCAACAGGAATCGGGCAAAAACTAGGGCTGACGACCCTAGCACAAGCGAATGAATCTGATGTTGTTGTTTCTACCAACAATGCTGATACCAATACTTCAGGCAGTCAGGAATTTAAGACCATTGAAGTCGTCGTGCCAGCCGGACGCGGTGTCGAATACAAATTTGCCATGCAGCAATATGCAAAAATGACTTATGAATGGCTGACCGACGGTGAAGCCCTTTATTTCGATTTACATGGTGAGCCGGAAGGCGATACCACCGGGTATTTCGAGAGCTATACCATAGCGACATCCAATGAGATGAAAGGAAGCTTTACTGCTCCTTTCGCCGGTTCACATGGTTGGTATTGGAAAAACAAATCGGACAAGCCTATTGCTGTGCAGCTTTTGGTAAAGGGCGAATACCAAGTAATTGGTCTGAAGCAATAAATCAACTTATTAAAATTGGAGAATATGATGAAAAAAACGTTATCAGCAGTGGTACTTTGCTGCACATTAATCAGTGGTAGTGCTCTGGCACATGGCGATCATGGTGTCATCAGCGGCCAGAAAGCCATCAGCATTGCAGCTAAATCTGTGACGCAAATGACCTTCAAAGATTTTGGCTTTGAAGTGGGTAAACTGGATGAATCGTGGAAAGACTTGACGCCTGAAAAGTTCAGTGTCGTTAGTGTTGAAGAAGAGTTCTATGTGGTAAGTGCCTCAAATTCTGATGCTGCCAAGCAAGTCTTTTTCAAGATAGCCAACAATGGTCAGGTACTGGGTGTAAAAGCTAAGAACGACTTTTAAAGACGAGGATGTAGGTGGGCACTGAGAGTTGACGCCCAGTGTCTATCCATCATTTCTAGCAATATAGGTGTATCCCTTTTTGCAGACTGCTTCAATGAAAAGCGTTTACCCCGAACTTCCGCTTTCACTCATTGCCGTCATTAGAATCTCAATCTTCCAGCGACCGCTTTACGTACGGAGCAGCCCAACAGCATCGGAGGCACCTTGAGACAATAGTAACCAGACTGTCACTATCGGCTTATGCAGTGATGAGCTTCAGTCTCTCTGT
>NZ_JACSOE010000074.1:0-18116 GCF_014349115.1 Alteromonas sp. BZK5
AGAAAGTGTTTAGGCTTCAAGCAGCCAGCGATTGTATTTAAAGAAATGGCATTGGCTGCTTGATATTGACGAGTGTCGCACTTCGCAGTTGAATTCGGGTCCATGCCTATATCATCTCCCCATATCGCTAATACATTAGGGCGTGAAGGATCTTCTGTTGCATGTACAGGAGTCGTTAAACAGAGTAACAAAGCACTGCTAGCAAGTATTTTTAATGATGTAATAATTTTCAAAATAATTGTCCGTTAATAGAGCAAAAGTTTATTCAATAGTTTGAATATGCTTGTTTTTATGAATTTTATTTAAACTACATTTATAATATTTCTATCAAGCTAAAAAGCGTATTAATAGCCGATTAAAACTATCCTAGTTTTTAACTATAGATGTTTTGATTAGGGCATGCTGGTCTTAACAAGCAAAAAAATGGTCTGTGCGGGCTATATCTAGTAAACATAAAATACTCGTTAGAAAATTACTTTATACTATGTTTCTGTTCATTAAAAAAAGAACTACAATGTATAATAATATCAATAATGTAGGGCTAGCATATGCGTATTACTTTGACGCATCTACATTACTAATTATGAATAATAGGGCGCTTTGTGCAAATTTCTGCAGCTAAATTTACTCCTAAAGTAATTACCAAACATTTAATAGAGCAGACAGAATTAGTTCAGCATTTAACTGCAAAACCGTTACGTAATGTAGCGATAGTGCAAGGGCTTGCTGGTTATGGTAAAACAACCTTACTTTTACAATACCTTGCTTGGTTACAAGCAAAAAAAGCCCGCACAATTTGGATTAATTTAGAAAAAGCTGACAATGATATATCACGTTTATTGCAAGTGGTTAGTGAAGCTAGTAATGCATCAGTATCGGGCTCGAGTAAAGTAGCTACAAAAGAAAACCCACATAATACTGACGACTTAAATGTATTGTTGTCGGCTATTGCTGATAATGAACAGCCTTTTTATCTTTTTCTTGATAATTTTGACGTAATAACAGAACCGTCAACGTTAAGTATTTTAAGTGACGCCCTTAATCATTTAAAAAGTCATCAGCAAATTATTATTGCTTCTCGCACTGCGCCAAAGCTTGCTTTGTCAAAATTGAAAATAGCAGATAACTTAATAGAGGTTTCAACATCGGAGCTAAAATTTAGCTTTGAGCAAACTAAAGTATATTTTTCTCGTTTTGGTGATATTCAACTAAATGAAGAACAAATATGCAAATTATATGAATTAACCGATGGCTGGCCTGCAGCATTAAAGCTGTCTACTTTTTTGATCAAACAACCAGAGCAACTTAGTCAACTGACGGTAGACGGAAAAGTTACCAGTGAGCTGTTTGATGATTATTTAATTGAAAACATTTTTAACCACAAATCTGCTGAACAACAAGAGTTTTTAGTAAAGACATCAATTCTGTCAGAGTTTAATTTGCCACTTTGCCAGCATTTATTAGCTGACACTTTTTCCGCTGGAAGAGCAGCGACAATGCTAAATGAAGATCTTGAAGAGTCGATATTGATTGAGTCAACCAATCAACAACAATCTTGGTTAAGTTATCACCAATTGTTTGCAAGCTTTTTAATTAAACTATTAAAACGAGATTATGCAGAACAGGTAGAGCCATTGCACGTTAAAGCGGCAAAGTGGTTTAAAGAAAATAACAGGCCAAGATTAGCAATAGAGCATGCTATAGCTGGTAATGCCAATGAACTTGCCGCTCAAATGATGGATGACTTTGCTCTACCTATGTTAAGAAAAGCGCAGTTTAATACATTAGCTGATTGGACAAATAGCATTTCTTCTGAGTTATTAAATCAACATATTAATTTGTATTTAGCAAAAACATGGGCTGATTTATTTTATAAACGCACATTATTGGTTGAGAAGGATATTTCTCAAATTAGTGAGTGGCAAAAGGCTAATAAGTTAACTAAAGAGCAGCAGCGTATTTTTACGTCTTTAAAAATATCGTTTAGCATAATGTCTGACAATAATGATGAGACGCTAAACGTAGTACAAGCATTGTTGGCTGATAATCAACCTAGTAACCATTCATTGGTTAGAATTGGTTTTTATAATATTCAAGCGTACATCCATTTAAGCCAAGCAAAATTTGAAGATGCAAGAATTGATGGTATGAATGCGTTGGCGTTAACGCAATTTATGGGTAAAAACAAATCATCAGATAATGTTTTTTTTACCGTAACTTATGCTCATGCCGTTCAAGCTTTTGCTCTATTATTGCAAGGAAAACTTAAAAGAGCACTCGCAGTAGCTGAGCAAGGGCTTAGAGATTTTTATCAGCAAGACTTTATTGAGTCAGCAAATGCTTATGGCGTACTTCCAGCGTATACAAGTTTACTATATGAAACGAATAAGTTAGATGACTGCGAAACTATTCTTACAAGAAACCTCTCGTTAATTAGGCAGTTTGCGTTACCAGAATGGTTAGCAGTAAGTTATTTATGCTTGGCGCGAATTCATTTGGCAAAAAATAATACTAATGATGCTATTAAAGTAATTGAGACACTTGAACAGATAGGTTATTCCGATCATTTACCTCGACTTTCGGCTATTGCGCGGTGGGAGCTGGTGAGGATCCACCTTAATAATGGTGAGGTCATATTAGCAAACGACATTGCTGAACGTATTAGTAGCGAAAATTTAGTGGTTAAAAAAGCGCAGTGCTCAATCGCTGCAGACAATGAGGCTGATACTATTACCAGCATTCGACTTTTGTTAGCAAACCAGCAATACAAGAAAGCGTTAAAGCAAATAGCTGATGCAATCGAGCAGTCGCAACCTAATCGCCATTATCGCATATTAAAATTAGAAGTTTTAAAAGTAGTTGCGTTAAAGCAGAGCAATGAACATAGACAAGCATTAAGGCTGCTAACTAAATTAGTAGCTCAAGGCCAAAATGAAGGGTTTGTTCGGACGTTTGTTGATGAAGGCGAAGTGATTAGCGAGCTATTAAAAGAGTTATACCAAACCTTAGATGACTATAACTCTAAACTAGCACTTTATATAGCATCTTTATTAGCCGCTTTTGGTATTGAAGCTAACGCGGCGCAATACGAAGAAGTAAATAATAGGCTAATTGAACCACTTACCAAGCGAGAAGAAGAGTTATTGCACCTCATTAATAAAGGCCATACTAATAGCAAAATTAGTGCGTTACTAAGCTTGTCAGAAAGTACAGTTAAGTGGCATTTAAGCAATTTATTTTCAAAATTAGGGGTTAAAAGAAGAAATCAAGCTACCTCAAAAGCACGAGAACTTGGTTTATTATAAATTTATTTTTGCTTAATTTGACGTCTTTTTACCTACTTGATAAAGCATTGAACGATTCTAAAGAAACTTATCAAAGCCCCAAATGTATAACGGTCTAGCTTGAATGTCGTTTTGGATATGAGCCTACAAAACTTAGTTACTTTTCTATCAAATTTTAAAACGTTAGCTATATTTAAGACAATTAAATAGCAGAATATGACCTGAATTTCGCATAAAGGACTCTACTATTGATAAAAGATAACAATAAATTTAAGTGAAATTAACAATCGGGGAAAGTTATGAGAACCAACAATGTTTTTGTAAAAAGTCGCTTAGCGGCGGCTATCGGGGTTTCATTCTTATTTTCAGGCAGCTTGTACGCAGAAGAAGCTGCTGGTGAGCAGGCTGAAAAAGCCAAAGAGAAATCTGGCTTAGAAGTCATCCAAGTAACAGCTCGTAAAAGAGTAGAGTCAGTTCAAACAGTACCTTCAAGTGTTAACGCGGTAACAGGCGAACATATGGAAGGCATGGGCGTACACAGTGTTAACGACCTTACTAAGTTTGTTCCAGGTCTTGAACAGCCAGAACTAGCTAACCATTCACGTTTATCACTTCGTGGTGTTTCATCAGGTGATAACCAGTCATTTGAACAGTCTGTAGGAACATATGTAGACGGTGTATACCGTGGTCGTATGAATCAACTGCGTTCAGGTTTCTTCGATATGGAGCGTGTGGAGGTATTAAAGGGCCCACAAGTGTCACTTTACGGTAACAGCTCAGTTGGTGGTGCGTTAAGCATGGCTACTAAGCGTCCTGAAGTTGGTGATGAACTAAATGGTAACTTTACCGTTAAATATGAAACAGAATATGAAGAGTCACAAATTTTAGGCGGTGTAAATATACCAGTAACAGACGAATTTGCTGTTCGCGTTGCGGGTAAATGGCGTGACCAAAGTGGTGGTGCGGCATTTAACCATTATACGGGTAAAGTTGAAAACTCTTATGAAGATTCAGCGTTTCGTGTCAGTGCGGTATGGGAGCCGAGTGATGAATGGAGTATTTACCTTCGTCATGAACAAGCAGATTTTGAAAAACATGGTGAATCGTTAGCTATTTATGCGCATGTAAACCCTGATTTTACACCAAACCCTAATTCGCCATTAGCTCCGTTTGGTATTGGCACAGGTGATTTAAATACGGGTAATGACGATAGTATTTTTAACAATGGTCCGTCGGGTAACTATAACGACAGTGACGAAACCATGTTGGAAGTGGTTTGGAACATTAACGACGACATGACATTAACGTCAATTACTGCTGACAGTAATTATGATTATTATCATACGCTTGATGTTGATATGACACCGGCAAACTTTATGTCGACAAATACACCTGAAGATTACAGTCAGTTTTCTCAAGAATTGCGTTTAGATACTGAAATAAACGACCAATTAAACATTATGGCAGGCCTTTATTATCAAGATGCAGATTTTAATACAGGTTTTGATGTTGACTTTTATATGCCTTATGTAAGCACATTAATTGGTAGCCCATTAGAGTTTGGTTCATTTTCTCGTTCAAACTATTTAAGGCAGAATACTGAACAGCAAGCGATATTTACGCAATTTGACTACAATCCAACAGATAAATTGAGTTTAACGCTTGGTGTTCGTTATACCGATATTACTAAAACTGCAACACAAGGTTTAAGATTACTTGATATTGATGGTTCTACGTACGATGAAGCGCCATACCCTGAAGGTCACCCATTTGCTGGTTTAACGCCTGCATTGTTTAGTTATTGGGGGGTTTTAAAGTCTGTGGGTGCTCCGCATGAATTTCAAGATATGGTACGCGAAGAAGATCACTTAATGTTACAAGCAAGTGCTAGTTATCATTTCTCTGATGACTTTATGGGTTATGTAAATTACGCCGATGGTGCTAAAGCGGGTGGTTTTGATACGCTTTATGAAGGCCCAGTTACAGCGAGCCCTCTTGGCACATCACCTGGACCTTCAGCGGGTACGCCAGAAGATACTGAATTTGAAGATGAAAGTGTATCAGCGTGGGAAGTGGGCTTTAAGTCAGACTGGGAAACAGTTCGCTTGAATGTTGCAGCCTTTTATGGTGTTTACGACAACCTACAAACGTCGATTTTCAATGGTTCTATTGGATTTAACGTAGGTAATGCAGGTAAATCAATTCAAAAAGGTGTTGATGTAGAGTTTATCTGGCAAGCAACAGATGATCTAAAAATTACTGCAAATGCGGAATACTTAGATTTTTACTACGATGAATTCCAAGGTGCAGCGTGTAGCTTAACTGAAGTTTATAGAGGTGAGCAGGGCGCAGATGGCAAGTGTGACTGGTCTGGTGATAGCCTTGCTTGGGTGCCTGAGTTTACTGCGGTTGTAGCTGTGGAGCATATTGCAGAAGTGTTTGGTGATTATGAATTAGTTAATATGTTAAGTGTTAGCTATAAGTCTAAACATACGGTCGATTCAGATAATGAAGTAAACCTTACTCAGGATGGCTACGCTTTAGTTGACTATCGCGTCACACTAACACCAGCAGACAGCAATTGGCATGCTGCATTTACTGTAAACAACTTGTTAGATGAAGACTATGAAGTTTACCTAACTAAGATCCCATTAATTGCAGGTGCATATTCTAATGGTGTTCATCAAAGTAAACGTCGTATTAACTTCGAAGTAGGTTTTAACTTCTAAATTAAACTCGAATAATTGCTCGCAAGTTAAGGCGAAAGTAAGGTGACATTGTTACCTTACTATCGCCTTTTTTTCGCTCGTCTATTTTTGGAAAGTATAAAATGTTAAAGAATTTCAAAGAAAAAGCCCCCGAACCTCAACACCTGTTGCATGTAGGTAATAACTTATATTGGCTGCGCATTAGTATGCCATTTGCACTTGATCATATAAATATTTGGCTAATAGAAGAAGCTGATGGTTGGGTGGTAATTGATACTGGCCCGAATACATCAAAAGCCAAAGAGCAGTGGCTTGCGGTAATAAATAACCAGTTAAAAGGTAAACCAATCACTCGCATTATTTGTACTCATGGTCACCCTGATCATATTGGCTTAGTGGGTTGGCTACTTGAAGAGCTAGAGCACAAGCCTAGTTTTAGTATTTCAATGCCTGATTACAAATATTATCAAATGTTATTTTCTTGTGAGCCAAGTGTACCAAGAGATCAGCTCAATGAGTTTTATACTGGATACGGTGAAGGACAAAAACAAGTAAAGGCTTATTTTAGGAATATTGATACCTTTCGCAGTATTATTTACCCTGTAGACTCACCTTGTCAGGTATTACAAGATGAGCAAATAGTTACTTTAGGTAATCATCAATGGCGAATAGTGATGGGCTATGGCCATGCGTCGGAGCATGCATGTTTTTATTGTCAGGAATTAGATATTCTTATTGCTGGTGATCAAATATTACCGAGTATCACGCCAAATATCAGTATTTGGCCTGATGCGCCTGATGCTAACCCTATGCAATTATATTTTGATTCAGCACAGCACATATCAACAGTGATTACAGATGAAACCTTGATTTTGCCAGCACATGGTTTAGCTTTTTATGGTGGTGTTAGCCGATTAAATAAAATAGTTTATGGGCATAAAGAAAAGCTTGAACAGCTTTATCTGCATTGTAAAGAACCCAAACAAGTTAATGAAACTTATCAAGTGTTATTTAACTGTGAAGTTGACTCAGGTAATGACTTATTTGCATTTGGTGAAGCATTAGCTAGTTTGCAAATATTGGTTAAAGCGGGTCGCTTAAAAGTGACTCTTAATGAGCAAGGTGTAAAGTTATTCCAACAAGCTTAGGCTAAGTTGTGTAGAATTAATAATTTATAGATTGATAAGCTTTGCTTTGTAAATGGTTAGCATTACAACCATGTAGTTAATCACATTATTTGTGTATCGGGTGTTTAAGAGCACTGGGCAATAAATTTATTTTATCTTGCGTAATAGCTAAAAAACTTCTTTAAGTTTTGTTTTAATTTATTAATTTTAAGGGATAACTTTGCTAATTCGGTTTAAAACATCAATGGCTTTAATTTGGTGTTTCTTTGTCTTTTCATTATTTGTTAGTTTTAAAAGTGAAGCTAACAAAGACTTAAGCTGTGCTTCTTGTCATCAAACTCAAACACTAGCTTGGAAAAGCTCACACCATTTTCACTCTATGGCTGAAGTATCATCGGACTCTAATTTGGGAGATTTTACTTTAGGCAAGGTTAAGCTAAACGATGAAGAAATAAAGCTACTGATTCAAGACGACAAGTATTTAATAACTATGCCTGGAGTAGATGGAAGCCCAGTAACTAAAGAGTTACTTTATACTTTTGGTTATTACCCGCTACAACAATATATGTTTAGTGATGGAGCAGGAAAGTATCAATTTATTCCTTACGCTTGGGACAGTCGCTCAAAAGCTGAAGGTGGACAAAGGTGGTTTAACCTTTATCCTGAACTTAATGCTGAAGATGAATTTCATTGGACGCAAATGGGGCAAAACTGGAATCAAAACTGCGCCGATTGCCACAGTACAAACTTTAAGAAAGGCTTTGATTTAGAAACACTTTCATATCAGTCGAGTTATGACATCATTAATGTTAGTTGTTCCGCTTGTCATCAGGGAAGTGAGCAACATTTAACGTGGGTAAAAAATCCTGATAGTAAAATAAAAAATCCTGACAGTAATAAAAATAAATTTGGCTTTAGCCAAGATATTTCAACAAAAGTACCCGCATTTGCTACTAATGACTTAGGTAAGCTATTTCCAACAACGCGAGTGAAAAAAACACAGCAAGTGGAAGTATGTGCTCAGTGTCATAGCCGAAGATCACAACTGTCAGATCACACTGAATCAGTGCCATATCATCAGCAATATCAATCGTCATTAGTAAATACGCCTTTATATTACCCTGACGGGCAAATTTTTGATGAAGTATATGTATATGGTTCGTTCAAGCAAAGTAAAATGTATCAAAATGGTGTTACTTGTACTAATTGCCATGATCCGCATACTTTAAAGCTTAAACATGAAGGTAACGCCACCTGTACCCAATGTCATAGTGCAGAGCAGTACGATATTAGATCACATCACCAACACCTTGCTAATTCAGCTGGTTCACAATGTGTTAATTGCCATATGCCTGAAACCACTTATATGGAAGTTGATGATCGTCGTGACCATTCGTTTAAAGTTCCGCGTCCTGATTTAAGTGTCACGCTTGGTGTGCCAAATGCTTGCCAGTCTTGTCATAGTGATATAGCCAATGACCAACATGCCAAACAGTTAACAAAGTGGTTTCCTAATTCAACATATCAGAAAGAAAAAGGCTACGCTCATGCCTTTGCTTTAGCTGATAGCGGCGACTTTACCGCTATACCTGCATTAATGGCTATTGCCAATGTCCCGACAAACCCTGAACTTATTAGGGCTTCGGCTGTTTCACGTATATTTGGTGCTAGAAATAATAGAGAACTTATTGGCTTTATTAGTAAGCAGCTTAATAGTAGCGATATTATGTTGGTACTCGCTGCGATTAGAGCATCAGGGCAATTAAGTTTAATCAATCGCTCACTAAAGCTTATCCCTTTACTTACACATCAAGAAAAGCCTGTCAGAATGGCGGCAGGGCGCCAGTTGGTGGAAAACCTGGCTGATCCGACATTTGTTGGAGAAAAACGGCAACAGTTAGAAAAAGCGGTTGCAGAATACATTGAAGGACAATTGTATCAAGCTGATAGAGCGACCGCCCACGTAAATATTGGACAAGTGTATGCTTTGAAAAGAGACTTTAAACAAGCTGAAGAAGCTTTATTAACTGCGATAAAAGTAGAAGATATTTTTATGCCTGCTTATGTTTATTTAGCTGAAGTTTATCGACAACAAGGCGATGAATTCAAAGTAGAAAAAATACTAAAACAAGGGCTAGAAGTTAATAATAAAGCCGCAGATTTATATTTTCAGTTAGCGCTTTCTAAAGTGCGCCAAAAGAATAAACAAGCAGCTTTACCATTGTTTGATAAAGCGGTAGCTAATGAGGCTAGAAATCCTAGATATTTATATACTAGGGCCGTTTTATTACAAGAAAACCAGCAACTTCAAGCAGCTAAAGCTGATTATGGTTTAGCACATCAAATAGTGCCTAACAATCCAGATTATCTTTACGGGTTAGTGAGTGTTTTAATTTCGCTTAAATCGTTTGATGAAGCGTTACATTACGCTTATCAGCTTAATCAATTAGTACCTAATAATCAGCAAGTACAGCAGTTGATTCAGTTTATTAGGTATTCAAATCGCTAAAGGTATAAATAGTTTTTAATTAGTACATAAGAATAAGCTATAACTTTCGAGCAATAGCTTTTTACCTTCTAATAAGAGTTTACTCTAGTTCAGCTTGTCGTATTCAAGAAAATATAGGTATTGTCATACCGCACTTGTTGCCGTATCTCCTGAACGTAATGATGCTTTTAACGTACTTTTCGGGAGATTCCCGATAAAAACATTCGGGAATGACAGTTAGCTGAATTGAACAGTTTGTCTTTAGTTTTTATTAAATATTACGCGAAAACAATAAAGTGGTGGACGATACTGAGCTTGAACAAGTGACTTGGTGCGGGTTGTAAAGAGTAGAAGGTGCTCGCACCGCTTTTAACTGCGTACAGCAAATAACTATGGATAAAATAGATAAAAATAAAAGTAAGTGGTGGACGATACTGGGCTTGAACCAGTGACCCCCGCCTTGTAAGGGCGGTGCTCTCCCAACTGAGCTAATCGTCCATATATATCAGATAGTGATATGAATCTAAGGGTAAATGATTGGTGGACGATACTGGGCTTGAACCAGTGACCCCCGCCTTGTAAGGGCGGTGCTCTCCCAACTGAGCTAATCGTCCAATCATTTTCAGAGACATTTTGCTAAAAGCAGAAGTGGTGGACGATACTGGGCTTTATCCAGTGACTTGGTGCGGGCTTGTAAAGAGCAGAAGGTGTTTTCCCTTATTTTCTTTAGCTACGCAAGTCTTTTGTCTACCTAACACTTAAAACAAAGTGGTGGACGATACTGGGCTTGAACCAGTGACCCCCGCCTTGTAAGGGCGGTGCTCTCCCAACTGCGTATTAGGCATTTACCGATCACTAATTCCGGCCTCTCGATCACCCCAATTCTGATACACCCGATCACTGGTATTATGGCTTGCCCGATCAGTAGTTGTGGCAGACCGCAGTCTGCCACAGGTATTTACCTCATGGTTTGTTGCTTTCTCATTGACTCCCCAGTGAGGGTTATCCGGTGAGCATTGTGGATGAGGCGATCTAGTAGCGCATCGGCAACCGTGCCGTTACTTATCATTGAATGCCATTGCTCTACAGGTAGCTGACTACAGATGATGGTGCTACTTACGTCGTGCCTGTCTTCTACCACCTCCAGTAAGTCTGTTGCCTGTTTGACGGTGAGTTTTTCCAGTCCCCAGTCATCCAGGATCAGTAGCTGTTGTTTCGCTATCGTTGCTAGCTGCTTGGTGTAACTGCCATCAGCGTGGCCGATGTGTAAGTGCTCGTTTAATCGTGGTAATCGCCAGTAACCAACACGTATTCCCTGGCGACACGCTTGTTCACCAAGCGCACAAGCTACATAGGTTTTACCGCCACCTGTGGCTCCGGTAACAATGATATTCTGATGATGACTAAGATATCCGCCATTTAATAAATCGGCCATTCTTGGCTTTTGTAATCCGCGGCCATTGTCGTATGACAGTTCTTCCGGTGTTGCATTTAACCTGAGTCGTGCCTGTTTACGAAGTCGGTTGATGCGGTTTGTCCGTCTTTGGTTCATTTCATGGTCAACCAGCAGGGACAACCGTTCCTCGAAGGCTAATTCACAGTAGGTGTTGGGTTGAGCGCGTTGCTGTTTTAACATATCCGCAATCCCTGTCATGCGCAGTTGCTGTAATTGTTGGATGAGTAGATCGTTCATTTGAGTTCCTTATTTGTAATATTTAGGGCCGCGGATGTTGTGATGAGTGAGATTGGGCGTTTCAACGTCATCCACTTTCGGGGCATTATCAAGGTGGGTGTGCAACAGCGATTTCACGCTGGCTCGACAGGGATTACCTATATCAATAGCCCGGCGACAGGCTTGTTCCAGGCGACTTTCGCCGTATTTCTTTGCAAGGTTAAGTAGCCCAAGGCAGGCCCGATAACCTTGCTCTGGATGTGGTTTGCTTTGCAGAATGGCGTCGGTGACTTCAAGTGTGGAAGGGCCGATCTGCTTTGCCCAGTTCTTGAGTCTTCCGGGTGACCATTTCTGATGCTGATGATTGGCAGGCATATGCTCATCAACACAGGTAAAGCCACCTTTTCGGTCACTACGCATGTGTTGTGCAATGCACTCGCGTTGGTAGTAAATCCGAATAAGCCGCTTAGAAGCCTGTATTTCAACTGACTTGCCGACAAAGAGGTGAGGAACTGAGTAGAAATGGTCTTTGTACAAGACATGGTAATCAATACCGACTCTGGCAATATGGATTTCAGTGTATTCCCATGGTGTTGTGGGTAACGGGGCCAGCTCTGGTTTATCCAGCGATTCAAACAAGGTTTGTCGGTTTCCCGGTAATCGCTGGAATGGTTTCTGATTCAGTTCATGCAGTAACGCCCGAATAGCAACATTAAGGCCTGATAAGGTATGGAAGACCTGATGCCGCAATTTTGCCATTATCCATCGTTCCACAATGAGTACGGCATTTTCTGCTTTCGCTTTATCTTTTGGCTTCAGAGGTCTTGCAGGCATCACGGCGCAGCCATAATGATTCGCTAATGACTGGTAAGCTGTATTCAACTGAGGTTCAAATCGACAGGCTCTGGTGACCGCTGACTTGAGATTGTCCGGTACCAGCAATTGCGGCACGCCGCCGAAGAAGGCAAACATAGCCACATGCGCCTCCAGCCAGCTTTCGAGCTTCTGGTTTTCTGTGGCAATCGCAAAGGTGTAGTTTGACGCGCCCAGTACCGCAACAAAGACCTGGGCATTACGCACTTCTCCGGTGCCGGGATTTACAATCGGTAATGTCGGCCCACAGAAGTCGATAAATAGCTTCTCGCCTGCTTTATGCGTAAATCGCATCGAGCGCTTTTGCTGGGATTTCCATTCACGATAATTGTCGCAAAACTGGCTGTAGCTATAGCAAGCATCAGGGTAATTAGCCTGATATTCCTCCCAGAGCAGCAGTTTAGTTACACCTTTACGCCGCAGTTCAATATCCATCAGGCCATAATCAGGTTTAATACGGCCCGCTTTCCTGTCAGGATAAAGTGACTGATGTAGCCATTGATCGGAGGCATGCTCAGGTAACGGCCAGCCACAATCCAGGGTTCTGAATTTACCGAGAATATCAGATATAGTGGCAGCCCCTGCATACACCGGAGCAATCCGGACATCGATTCCGGCATTATCCGGACACCCTTTCCGTTTTAATCCGGACACCGATTCCGGGATAAACCAGCCAGTTTTCTGCTAACTCCGGAATCACTGTCCGATTAGGCGGAAACCCTGTCCGGAATGCCGGAATCCCTCTCTTTTCTCTTTTAAATCAATTAGTCACAATCCTCGTTATCGATTGAATTATAGCGAGGACGTGAGCATGACAAAAAAGAGGACATCTATGGCAAATATCAAAGAGATTTTGCGCCTTAAATTCGAATGTGGTTTTTCTGTCAGAAAGATCGCCGCCTGTACGAAGGCAGGACGCTCGACCATCTCTGATATCCTGACGCGCTTTGAACAAAGCGCATTGCGCTGGCCACTTACCGACAACTGCTCCGATACCGCGTTAACACAGGCCCTGTATCGGGAAAAAACGGCGGCTCAAAATAAGGTCATGCCTGATTTCGCCCAGTGCTTTATCGAGCTTAAGCGTAAAGGCATGACCAAGCAGCTTCTGTGGGAAGAATATGTCGCCGAGCATCAGCACAGAGCCTACCGTTACAGTCAGTTCTGTGAGCATTACCTTCGATGGCATAAGATGCAAAAGCGGAGTATGCGTCAGATCCACACTGCCGGCGATAAGCTGTTTATCGACTACTGTGGCCCGACAATCCCGGTCGTGAATCCTGATACCGGAGAGGTTCGTTATGCGCAGATCTTCGTTGCAACGTTGGGGGCATCCAATTACACCTACGTCGAAGCCTGCCCAAGTCAAAAACTGGAGCATTGGCTGGAAGCGCACGCAAACGCCTTCACGCACTTCGGAGGCGTGCCAGCGCTTCTGATCCCGGATAACCTTAAAGCCGCGGTCACCAAAACGGATCGTTACGAGCCGAAACTCAACGACAGTTATCGTAAACTCGCGAATCATTACGGCACTGCGGTGATGCCCACGCGACCTTATAAACCGAAGGATAAAGCCAAGGCAGAAAACGCGGTACTGATTGTTGAACGCTGGATCATGATGCGTCTTCGCCACCGCGTATTCCATACCTTCCATGTATTAAATCTGGCGATCCGCGAGCTGATGGACGATCTGAATCAAAGAGAGATGAAACAACTGGGCGCGAGCCGTAAAGCCTTATTCGACAGCCTGGATAAACCCGCCCTGAAACCTCTCCCGGTTCAGCGCTATCTGTATACAGAAAGCAAACGCGCCAAGGTAGGGCCGGACTATCACATCGAATACAGACAACACTATTACTCGGTCCCTCACCAACTGGTAGGCCAGCATGTTGAACTGGAGGCGAACGTGCGGCTAATCCAGATCTACCACCAGGGAAACCTGGTGTCTCAACATCCGGCCAGCCAGAAAGCGCACGGCCTCAGTACTCACACGGAGCATATGCCCAGCAACCATCAGTACCAGAAGTGGTCACCGGAGCGCTTACTGAACTGGGGTGGCAATGTTGGGGCGGCTACCCGGCAGGTTGTCAGTACTCAGCTCAGCGCCAAAGATCACCCCGCGCAAGCGTACCGTAGTTGTCTTGGTCTGCTTAATCTCACCAAAAAATACGGCGATGTGCGCCTGGAACAGGCCTGTAAAGATGCGCTGATGGTGAATAAACCCTATCTGCGTTTTATCAGAAACCTGCTTAAAAACCACCGGGAAGGCCAGTTATCTTCCGAGTCTCATACCACCCCGGATATCCAGCACAGCAATGTGCGTGGCCCAAATAGTTACCACTAGGAGAACGACATGAATCAGCTTAATGAACAACTAAGAACCCTGCGTCTTGGTCACGCCGCCAAGGGCCTTGAACAGCAGCGGGAGCAACTCTCCACCTACGCCGAGTTAACGTTCGAGGAGCGGCTTAGTCTGCGCCTTGAAAGCGAGGTGCTGGGGCGAAGCCGGGCCAGGATCGAACGCCTTAAACGACAAGCCAAGCTACGTATTGATGCCTCACCTAATCAGCTTATCTACAAAGAGGATCGGGGCCTAAAACGCATTCAGATAAGTGAACTATTAACCGGGAGCTACCTGCTAAAGCACCAGAATATCCTGATCACCGGACCAACAGGTGCCGGTAAAACTTACGTGGCCTGCGCATTGGCAACCCAGGCCTGTGAGCAGACGTACAGCGTTCGTTACTACCGCCTTAGCCGTTTACTGGATGATCTGAGTTCAGGACGGCTGGATGGCAGTTATCAAAAACAGCTTCTGGCCTTATCAAAGAAACAGCTGCTGGTAATCGATGACTGGGGAATGGAAAAGATGAGCCAGGAGCAAGCCGGTCATCTGCTGGAGTTACTGGAGGATCGTTATCAAACAGCCAGTACCATCATGGTAAGCCAGCTCCCGGTTAAAGAATGGTACAACATGATAGGCAACGCCACGGTGGCAGATGCCTTGCTGGACAGGCTGATCCACAACAGTCATCGGATTGAGTTGGGAGGAGAATCAATGAGAAAACTGGCGCAATCCGGACAGATAGGATAAAAATAGGGTTAGAGAAAAGCGAGGAAAACAGGCGTCCGGATTAAACCGGTGCCGGTGTCCGGATTAGCCGGAATATGCATCAAATCAAAGCGCTCTATCATGCCAGTCAAAACGGCTATGAAAAACTACAACTAACTCGGATACTGCGAGACATAGAAACTGTAGATAACTCAGTTGTCCGAAAATTTATTAATGAAACATACCATATTGAAAATGAGTTCATCTTCCAGCTAGATCCATCGCTGTTCGATCTAATGCCCGAATATGTTGTGAAGGAATGCGATAAAATTGTTGAGGCATTTGAATAATGAGTTATTACGCAAAATTTGATGGATGGAATGAGCTAAGAGTCGAGGACCTCCTAGTAGCATACCGAAAAGCAAAAGCCGACTGTTTTTTCGAAAACACCTTCCCCACTGCAATTAAGTTTGCAGAATACGAACAAGACCTGCTGACCAACTTAAACTGCCTATTAAGCCGATTAAAGAGTAATTCAGGCTTTAAAAGCGATGAAGAGCTGCTTGGAGATTTCCGATTACTACCTAAGAAGCTATCTACTGATAGAAAGGCAGATTGCAGCGAAAATGGTCATGTGCATTTCTCCAAACCAGAGCGGGCGGTCGAAAGTCTGTTCAAGAATTACGCTATAACGCCTGAATTCAGAATTGTGGGTGACTTTCCGGTAGATACCCATATCATTTCAGCCTTGTGGACCAATATGATTGGCCACCAGTTTGATGCCAAGCTCGACGACAGCTGCTATGGCGCACGGCTAAAGCGAATCAGGAACGATGAACTATTCGTAGAGGACGATGAGAAGCCATTTCACATCAGTTCCATTGGATCATTTGTGCCCTATTTTCAGCCATATCAAAAGTGGCGAAGCGATGGTTTAAAGGCCATTCGTGACGAGCTGGAAAAGGATCGCGACGTAATTGCGGTTTCTCTCGATTTGAAGAGCTACTACCACTTTATTGACCCTATGGCGATTTCTGGTACAGCGTTACTTGAAGCACTTGATCTTGAGCTGACAGATGAAGAGAAGGCCTTTACCGAACAACTCGCAAGTGTTCTATCTGCCTGGGCTGTAGGTGCTGAAAAATTCGGCCAATCCGTTGGGGGCAAGAAAGCCAAGATAAACGGAGGATTAGTGATCGGCCTGACGTGCAGCCGTGTTATTTCCAATGCTTTACTTCACAGGTGGGACAAGCTTGTTCAGGAAAAATTAGCGCCGATTCACTATGGCCGCTATGTAGATGATATGTTTCTGGTATTACGTGATACGGGCACGATCACCAATAGTTTAGATCTGATGAACATGGTTCAGTCTAGAATAGGCGAAAGCTATATTTCACAAAACGCCAAGAACGATAAGGTTTGGGAGATTAATCAGGGGGCGGAATTCCAAGGCAAGACCAGAATATCGCTTCAGTCTGACAAGCAAAAGTTATTTGTATTGCAAGGGCGTGCAGGCCTTGACCTACTGGACAGTATCGAAAAGGAGATATATGAACTTTCCAGCGAGCACCGTTTGATGCCATCGCCAGATCAATTAGAGCACTCCACGGCAGCCAAGGTGCTATCCGCTGCAGGAAGTGTGGGCGAAAATGCAGATACATTGCGTCGGGCCGATGGCCTGACTATTCGTCGGTTAGGATGGTCACTACAGCTGCGCCACGTAGAAACCATGGCTCGGGATCTGCCACCAAATCAATGGAAGGAGCAGCGCGAGGAATTTTATCAGTTTGCTCATAACCATATCTTACGAGCAGACAATCTCTTTGCTCATTTTAACTACTTACCAAGACTACTCGGCTTTGCAATCAGCATGAATGAGTGGGAGCAGGCTGAGCAAATAGCGGTGAAGTCCTATCGAGCGATCGATACCTTAGCTTCAGAAGTTGGCAGAGGTAAAACGGTTCGCATTAACGGATGCGATGCTAAAGTACTAAAAGATCTTTGGGGTTATATCAAAGGTACTTTAACTTGGCTGTTTATTGATGCCGCAACCCGATACTACGATCCTGACAAGCTTTTCCAGGTTGAACGTCGTCCGCTCAAAAGAAAACGTTTAGCGAAGTTGTTTTTACAGAATATTTTAAGCAATACAGCATTTAGGAATTTTCTTAAAATCAGTTTCACTGAAACTGATTTTGAAAAAATGGCGCCACTTGTCGCTCTTGCTGACCTAGCGAAAGAACCGTATAAACAGATACTTAAGAGTAAATCTGCAAAAGAGCTTGTTGGCAGGCGAAAAGGTGGAAAAGAAAACCTGCTTATGAGGAAGCTAGACTCTTCTGGTCTTATTGACGTTTATGCCTTAAAAGAATTTCTCAGTTCTACTACATCTTCTAGGCTTATTCATGTAGAGAAAGGAAGAAGAAAAAACGAAAGTTACTTGCCCTACATCTTTCCTACTCGACCTTTATCTCCATCCGAAATATCCGAATTAGCGCCTGAATGTGTGGGTTTACCTTTCGCATCTGGTAAAGCCGCTCCTAATCGACCAGCTGTTATGTGGGCTAAATACACCCAGGTTTTGCGTGGCGTATGGATAAAACCCACTCTTCTGGCTGTGGAACAAGACGCCAGCGATAAGAAAGCAAAGCGACGCAAAAAGTATCTGAAAATTGGCACTGACAGTAAAGACAAGGTGGTGGTTGCATTAACCAACCTGCGTACCGAAGACAGCGATTGGGCTGCTACCGCATGCAATAAGCCGAATTTAAGCCGCGAGCGTTACCAGAAAATATCCAAATTGGTTAACGATGTATTAAAGCTAAATCCTAAGCCGGATTACGCCCTTTTCCCAGAGCTTTCAATCCCATTGCGCTGGCTGAACAGCATTGCCGCCAGATTGAGTGCGGCGG